>JAZONT010000076.1:0-6925 GCA_045654665.1 Candidatus Onthoplasma sp. | reverse complement strand
CGTTTATATTTATAAATTTTATCAACATAAATAGGCTCACTAAACACACATGATTTATTTTCAGTTAGGTCTGCAACAAATTCTTGAATTCCACCCATGAATTGATAAACATTTTCTTGTTCGCGTTCAAAACGTTCATCTTTAATTGTTATTCTTAAACCTTTATTTAAGAAAGCAATTTCTCTTAATCTTGACTTTAAAACATCATAGTTAAATTCAACAATTGGGAAAATTTCAGGATCTGGTTTAAATGTAACTTTTGTTCCAGTGTCTTTCTCATCCACTTCGCCAATAACTGCAAGTCTGGCTTCAGGAATACCTCTGTGATAAACTTGATGATGATGTTTTCCGTTTTGCTTAATGTCAACAATAAGTGTTTCACTAAGAGCATTAACAACCGACAAACCAACGCCATGCAAGCCACCAGAAATCTTATATCCGCCACCACCGAATTTACCACCTGCATGAAGTTTTGTTAAAACGAGTTCTGCAGCAGAAACGCCTTCTTTGGCGTGAATACCTGTTGGAATTCCACGACCGTTGTCTTGAACGCTCACAGACCCGTCATCATGCAAAACAACACCAATTTCATTGCAGTAACCAGCCAATGCTTCATCAATTGAGTTATCAACTATTTCTGTAACCAAATGGTGAAGACCCCGTTCATCGGTTGAACCGATGTACATACCAGGTCTTTTTCTAACTGGCTCCAATCCTTCCAACACTTGAATTGCACTTGCACCATATTCGTTCGTAACTTTCAAATCGTCTGTCAAAACACACCTCTAATATTGTCGATTTATATAACATTTTAGTTTGTTTTAAAATTTTTATGTTATATATAAATATATAACATAATTATAACAAAAAAAGAGTGCAAAATCAAGCAAAAACAGTAAACTTAATAATTTAGTTACGCATAACAAAGATAAAAGATAACGCACAATTTAAATGTACAAAATGCCAGAAACAATTTAAACCAACAGTTTGCAAAAGTCTATGGTCAATCCACACACCAACAAGAAGACATCTTCGTTTCCCTCATTGTTATGAAAAATCTTGATGTAAACAGACTTGGATCTGAAAAATATATTGCAGCTTAATTCAGCAGTTATTTTTTATTATTATCTTCCAGCATATCTTTCACATCTTTTATATTAATCCAAAAGATACTTTTGATTGATACAAAAAGTTTTATAAGAACATAAGAATTATAAAATACAGAGATTAATAGGTAATACATCTGTATATGAGTGTCATTCAAAATTGTAGAACCAACACAAATAAAAAATAAAACAATAGATATCAAAGCCACGGTATATGATTGATTATATTTTTGAATAGTATTATAAACTCGTCCTTTTATTTCAACCTTTTTTCTTTTTATGTTTTTCATCAATTGAGAAATACGTTCTTTCATATGAGGAACAATAAAAGTTAAGACAACAAAAATTATTGATGTTAATGAAATATTAAAATTTAATAAAATTTCAAAGTTAATATTTTGATTTTCCGCATTAATCACTGCTGAAAAAAATAAACAAATGAAAATTATTAATATTTGAATTCCAAAAAAAGGCATTCTTTGTTTGTAGTACTCTACAGAATTGTTCATTATTTTTTTCTTTTGTTTGTCCAATAAAATATAAAATATAATTGTTAACACAAATAAACTTATAGTCACACTTAAAAGTGTCAAACCTATCCAATCATTAACCGGCGATATAATTCCAATTACTATGGTTAATAAAAAACTTAAAATATAGGATATTATTGATGCCAACCTATATAATTTTAATTTCCTTTGTTCATTGTTTTTATTTTTTTTCATTGTTTTTTCCTGGTGCTCCCTGCGAGAATATGTTTCGTAAACTCAACATATTTGCTTGTCTCACCTTCTCAAATTTATTGAAATAATTTGTTTGGTGCTCCCTGCGAGAATATGTTTCGTAAACTCAACATATTTTACTTATCGCACCTTCTCAAATTTATTGAAATAATTTGTTTGGTGCTCCCTGCGAGAATCGAACTCACAACTAGCCCTTAGGAGGGGCTTGTTATATCCATTTAACTAAGGGAACATAAAAGTTGCAATTAGCAACCTTTATATTATTTTTTCAACATAATTTGGGTTGAATTTTTCTAAAGCAAAATGACCCTCACTGAAAATCATTTCGCCATTTTTATATTCATATCCCATTTTCTTATAAAACGGAATTGCAACAAGACCTGCTGGTATTTCAATTCTTTTTGCTCTTAAGAAATATTCGTCTTTCTCAAGAGTTTCCATAATAACCCTACCATAACCTTTACCTTGACAATCTGGATCAACAAAAATTGTGAATAAACTGCTTTCAGTTAAACTGTCCCAATAAGGTCCAATTGCACCGCATGCAATAATTTTATTATCTTCTTTAATAACATAGAAGTGAGTCCAACTAGCGCGTCTTTTAACGCCAGCATAATCTAAACTTGCACATATTTTATCTATTTCTTGTTGTGGATAATAGCAAGGAAAACAAGCTCTAACTGTTTTTTCTATCAAATCACTCACTTCTTGAATTTCATTTTCTTTAACAATTGAAATTATCATAACAAAACCTTTAAATTATAATCTTAATATCTCAATGCTTTCTAAGAAATATTTGAGCCGTCGGCAATAATATCTTTTTCTGGACTTAACAACGAAACATTTCCAATTTCATCTTCAGCACAAATTATCATTCCTTCACTCATGTAACCTTTCATTTCTCTTGGTGGAAGATTTGTTACAACAACAACTTTCTTTCCTTTCATTTGTTCAGGAGTGTAATTTTTTGCAATTCCAGATAAAATTGAAAGAGTTTTGCTTCCAACTCTAACTGTTGAGTGAAGAAGTTTAGATTTTGGAACGGCCTCGCAATCCAAAACCACACCAACTTTCATTTGAACTTTTGCAAAATCATCAATAGTTATTGGTTCAACAGCATTAAATTCTATAACAGGTGCATTTTCGGCCTTTTGTTTTGCCTGAATTTCATCAATAATTGGTTTGATATCTTCAAACTTAATTCTATTAAATAAAATTTGTGGATTATTTGTAACATTAAATTCTTGAGTTGCACCAAAGTTATCAATATCTTCGAAGTTTCTTGGCTCAACGCCCAACTCATTAAATATTTTATTAGCAGTTTCTGGCATGAAAGGAGCAAGAATATTAGCACCAATATTAATTGCTTCAAGAAGATTAAACAAAACTGTTGAGAGTCTATTTCGTTTGCTTTCATCTTTGTTTAAGTTCCATGGCTCTGTTTCATCAATATATTTATTTGCTCTTCTAAACACAGTCCACAATTCTTCAAGAGCTTCAATTGCCTTATATTCATTAATACGTGCAAACACTTTATCTCTAGCATTGGTAACAACTGCTTTAAGTTCATCATCTATTAAATCCGCAACATTATAATTCTTAATTTTTCCATTAAAATATTGATTACTCATGCCGAGTGTTCGCTTAACAAGATTACCTAAAACATTTGATAAATCCGCATTATTTCTTTCTGTTAAAAGTTCCCATGTTATTGTTCCATCTGCAGTTTGAGACAATTCTTTCAAAACATAATATCTAACAGAATCAACACCAAAAATTGAAGCCAAGTCATCAAAGTAAAGAACATTACCCTTAGATTTGCTCATCTTTTCGCCACCTTGAAGAAGCCAAGGATGACCAAAAATTTGTTTTGGCAATTCTTCACCCAAAGCCATTAAGAAAATTGGCCAATAAATAGTGTGGAATCTAACAATATCTTTTCCAACAACATGAACATCAGCAGGCCACAACTTTTTAAATTGTTCGCTTGGATTATCAATATCATAACCAATACCTGTGATATAGTTGTTTAGGGCATCAAGCCAAACATAAACAACATGTTTATCATCGAAGTCAACAGGAATTCCCCATTTGAAAGAAGTTCTGCTAACACATAAATCTTGAAGTTTTGTTTTTATTGTTCCATTATCGATTGCCTCGAGCAATTCTTCATCGCTTTTTCCAACAAATTCATCAGCAAGCAAGAAATTGTTGAGCATTTCATTTTTTCTGCTGACAGGAGTCATAAAATCAGGGTGAGTTAAAATATGTTTCAAAAGTCGATTTGCATAGTTGCTCATCTTAAAGAAATACGCTTCTTCTTGACTTGGTTGAACATCACGCCCACAGTCAGGACATTTCCCATCAACCAATTGACTTTCAGTCCAAAAACTTTCACAAGGTGTGCAATACATTCCCTCATAATGTCCTTTATAAATATCCCCTTGATCATAAAATTTCTTAAAGATTTTTTGAACACATTTTTCATGGTCTTCATCAGTTGTACGGATAAATTTATCGTATGAAATATTCATTAAGTCCCAAAGTGACTTAATGTTCCCAGCAACCTCGTCAACGAAAGCTTTAGGCGTCATACCCTTTTCTTCAGCTCTCATTTCAATTTTTTGACCATGTTCATCTGTTCCGGTCATAAAGAAAACATCATACCCTTGCATTCGCTTTGCTCTCGCAATAGAGTCAGACAAAATAATCTCATAAGTGTTTCCAATATGAGGTTTGCCAGAAGTGTAGGCAATTGCAGTTGTAATATAAAATTTTTCTTTATTCATAATTTCTCCTCTATTTTATAGTTTAAAATTTAATTTCGAATAATGAGAAATGTTGCTTAAAATTTTATTAATTTTGCTTGCAATTATTTAATTAAATTTTTGCAACACATCACAACTTGTTGTGATTAAATTTTATAATTAGAAAATTAAGTGAATTTATATCGCAAGATATAATTTCTCCTTAAATTTTAAATCCTTTCAATTAAATATGCCAAGTAATGCTTACTGTCGAATTCAAGTTTGTTTTTAAGTCCAAATCCAAACTTAAATTCGTTCGACTAAGTATGCTAAATAATGCTTACTATCAAATTCAAGTTTGTATTTATCATACTTCACTTTTGGATAGTGTTCTGGATTTGGATTTTTAAATTTCTTCTTTTTAATAATCTTAAAACCTTTTTCCTTGAAATATTGTTCCATATATCTAAAGTGGACTGCAGGATCTTCAAAGATATCAACAATTAAAAAATATTTTGCTTTGACATCCATAATTTGATGAAATAAATCTGAAAAATGATTCCCAAAATTGTGCGCTTCACCCAAAGTTAAGTGCACCAAACATAAGTCATATTTTTTTCTAAAACATGACTTGCAAATATCCGCTTCCACGATTTCAAGACGGTCACTTCCAATTGCATTTTCAAGCGGATGCTTTTTTCTGTTATCACCCGGATAAACAATTGCATCAACTTGCGCATTAGTGAAATATTTTAGCATCAAACTTGCGCTGGTTTTTCCACTGCCAGCATCAATAATTTTCTTAAATTGTTCACAATTTAATTTTTTAATCATGTTTTTTATGATTTTATCATGAACTAATTTGCTTGTGTCCACCAACTTTTCCACAGTTTACACCTCCCCTAAGTGTATAATTAAATATTTACATTTTCTTCTTTTTTGTTTTGAGTTAAACCAAAATAAAAATACGGAATAAATTTTTCATCATTGTGAGTTTTAATTTCTTGAACTAGATTTGGAATAGTTTTATTCACATCAATTAAAATAGAAAATCTTGTTTTACACATACTTAAAATTTTATTTAAATCTTCTTGTTTAAGGTTGTGCTCTTTAACAAATCTTTTTAATGCAATAATTTGAACTTGAGATTCAAATGGCAAATATTTTGGGTTAACATATTCTCTATCTTCAATGTGCACAAATGGAAACATTACATCCCTTGAATTTACATTCAAACCTTTTGCCTCTTGTTTTGCATATTCTATTCTTTCTAATAATTCTTCTGTTAGTTCAAATAATTTTTCGTTTGTCATATTTTAATTTATCTCCTTATAAATTGTTATTGGCCCATCAAGATGAGCATCAATTTGCATATCCGCACCAAAAACTCCTGTTTTAACAGGAACATTTAACAAATCTAATTCGCTTGCCAATTCTTGATAAAGTTTATTTGCCGTATCACGATCTGCAGACAGCGTGAAATCAGGGCGAGCACCGCTTGTTTCTTTGGTGCAAAGTGTAAAGTTTGAAATAAGCAAAACTTGTCCGCCTGCATCTAAAAGAGATTTATTCATTTTATTATCTTCTTCAAAAATGCGTATGGTTGAAATTTTGTTTGCAGCTTTTTTCACTTGTTGCATAGTATCACCTTTCATCACCCCAACAAACACCATAAGCCCAACACTAATTTCACTTATTAACTTGTTGTCAACACTTAACCTTGCAGACTTGACCCTTTGAATAACTAATCGCATTACATTCTCGCAATTTTGTTAACAAGCGACATATCCACTTTTCCAGCATAATTTGCTTTAAAGTGTTTCATAACGCTTGGAATTGATTTGTCTTCCATAGCATTAATAATTGCTTTAATTTCTTCTTCGCTTAACATTTGTGGAAGATATTTAGTTAAAATTTCTTTTTGTTTTTCAATGTTCTCAGCTTCAGTCATATTTCCAGCTTTAACATAGTTTTCTTTTTCTTCAGTGAGTTCCTTAATTGTTTTTTGCAAAATTTGAACAACATCAGTGTCATTTAATTCTTTGCCATCTTTTTTTGCTTCTATGTTGGCAAGTAATACCTTGTTCATAACAACACCGTAAATTGCACGAGCCAAAGCATTTTTATCTTTCATTGCTTGCACATTATCTTTTTTGATATCATCTATTAACATATTATCTATTCCTTTTAACCTTTCGATTTTTCTTAATGTGGTTATATTTCACATTAACATATTTTTTCCTAAACACTTTTTTTGTTTTACTTTCTTTTTTAATAGTATTTTGTTCAATCACTTTTAATTTTTTAGGTTTTCTTTCATCTTTCATTT
>JAZONT010000075.1:0-20945 GCA_045654665.1 Candidatus Onthoplasma sp. | reverse complement strand
GTTTATAATGGTAAAAAAATTGTTGGTGCAACTGAATATGTTAAAATTACATACAAACTTTCAAGAGTGGTAACTGCAAATTCAATCGAATTTGTTTTGAATGAAAACGCTGACGCTTTAGTGGGCAATGCACTAATCAATGCTGAAACAAACGATGAAATTTACGTGAAGGTTTATTACTCAGGTGAACGTTTAGACGCTTCAACAATTCATTTAGAAAGTGATAATGATGAAATTTTATTTAACCTTGAAAATGGTGCTAAAGAAATCTCTTTAGATAAAGCAACTAGGATTGATGAAAAATGTGATGTTGGGTATGATATTTATGCTGTTCCAATAAAACAAAGCAATAAGGCAACATCAAGCAACATCACAATCTATGCAGGTGTAGATTCGCAAAAATTAACTGAGGCAAAAAGAACTGTTCAATCTGTTTTCTTGTTAAATGATCCAGACTCAATAAATGTTGATGCTGAAGAAAATGTTAAAGAATTTGATAATGTGAATAATGAAGCGTTTAATTTTGCAATTGCTCGTGGTGAAACAGCGATATTCTACATAGAAGATAAAAACGGAAACAGAAAAACCATTTCAGGATTCACTTTAAATAATCATACTATTGAAGATGAAGATATAAAAAACCATTTCAACGATGATACCGTAAGTCATACAAAAATTTCCGCATCGTCATTTGAAGTTTATGCAAAACAACCACAAAAAACACAAGTAATGGATGTGACTATAACATATTACTTTGAAAACGCATCAGGACAAATTGCAACAGGTGCAAAAGAGATTGTTGTTCAAATTGCAGTTTATGATCCAATTGGAAAAATCACTAAAACTTCAATAACCAACGAAAAAATTGGGTTTGTTAATAAATACTACAAAGAAGCGGGAGAAACAGATATAACCTTTAATTCTCAAACATCAACAGCTGGAACTCCTGCAAGTGATGTTGTGTTTGCTGGTGCTGATTTCTCAAGCACCGTAACTCAATCTGGTGCATCACAAATAAAAGTTAATATCACAAATTATAACACACTTCAAATTACTCAAGCTGTTGCTATTGAATTTATGCGTGATGGTTTAGCTGAAGAAATTGATTTGCTCGAAAATAATGGAACAATTTTAGCATATAATTCACAGAACTACTTAGATGGTAGAATTAATGTTAGGCTTAGTAAAGAAGTTAGTGATATAAAAGAAATAACATTTGCTTTAAAAGCTGTTAGATTTGGAATTGAATCTAACATTTCAACAAATGTAACAATTCAAGTTTCCCCAATTGATTATGCATCAAAGATAAGTGTTGGTGGCGACAATTTTGTTTCAACAGGTATTGATTCAAAAGAGTTGAGGCTTTCATATATGGGCGTTGATGCTGGAAGTGTTCAAAAATCTTTTGATGTTGATTTAGAATTTGCAACGTTAGACGTTCCACAGGGACATATTAGGTTTGATGACATAGCAAACGACCTAACATATATTCTTTATAGATATGAAGAAGACAAAAATGGAAATTTAACTAAAAAAGTTTGTAAAGAAAAGGTCTTTGATGTTAAATTTGAGCTTGTTCTTGATGAACAGGGTCGACCTAAGTGGCAAGCAACAATCATTGCCTACAAAGATAATGAAGGTGGTTTGTTTAGATTTGTTTTGGTAGCCAAAGATTCATATAATCAATTAGTTGACCCAGATAATTTGGATGACTTGTTAGAAGAACACTTCGATACTAAATATCCAATCACAGTAAGAGTGGAAGACGGAGTTAAAACCGCCTTCACAATTTCAAAAGATGAGGAATTGGAATTAATCAATAACAATTTAGATAAAAAGTTTGTTCTTGCTGCAGATTTGGGCGTAACACAAGCAATGGAAATTCAACCAATAGGCTTAACCAAGTCTGGACTAAAAGAATTTACAGGAAGTTTAGATGGTAAATTCACAACAATTCTTGCAGATGAAACAGAGAAAGTTTCTTCTTATTCTATCAACTTAACAATTTCTAAAACAGTGTCTTCAACAAGCACAGAGGATACTGAAAACGGAACTTTGGCTGGTTTGTTTGCTAGAATTGGCGAAAATGGAGTTGTTAAAAATTTAAACTTAAATGTTAAATTTGCAGAAAATTTTAATGCCAGCACAAATAAGGGTATTAAAATTGGCTCTGTTGCTGCAGTTAACAAAGGAACAATTGAAAATGTTAATGTTGCTATAATTTCATCTAGCATTACAATTAGTAACGTTGTAACCGACCCTAACTACATTTCAACAAAGTTTATTTTTGGTGGAATAGTTGGTGTTAATAAAAACGAAATCAAAAACTCAATTGTTGCAGATAGCAGAACAACAGAACAACTTACAATAAATTCTACTGCTCCGATTGAACACAACATTGGTTTTATTGCAGGTGTTAACACAGAAAATGCATCAATTGTTGGTGCATATAAAGGTAAAGAAAGTTTAAATAACTTTGTTTATGATGTTGTTGCTAATTTAAAGTTCAACAATGCAATAAATTCTGGAAACGCTAAAGCAACTTATAATTTCGGTGGCGTAGTTGGTTTAAACTCTGGTAATATTTCTAACTTGTTAATTGGTGGACAAGTTCTTGTTGGTGGAACAAATAACAACCACTCAGGTGTGCTTGGTGGTGCAGTTGGATTAACTAATGGCGGAAAAATTAATTTAGTTACAGCAATGTCTTTAAATGTTGTTTCAACATTAAGTAATATTGATGTTGGTGGTGTTGTTGGTAGCGCAAATTCAACAATTATTGATACTGTTAAATTTGTTTCAGCAATTTCAAAGAATTTAATTGAAACTGATCAGGATCAACCTCTTGGAATTGTTGACGGTAAAAAGTTGGTTGCTGGTGTTGTTGGCAATATGGTTGGTGGTTCAATCACATATGCAAGTGTTGAAAGTTTTGTAACAAATGCTGATTTCTGTTCTGTTAAAGGTGGAGAAACAACCGCAGGATTGGTTGCAAGCATAAGTGGAACAAATGTGGATAAATCATTTGTTAATGCAAACCTAAGTGGAACAAGCATTTATTTAACAACAAACGCTGGTGAAGAAGACACATACTTTATTGGTAAAACTAATGTTGCTCCAAGTGCAAATAAAACAGAATATAGCATTGTTAATAATAGCATTTCTAAAAATGGAAATACGTTCAATTTGGCTAATTATATTCAATCAATAACAGTGGCGGATGATAATGACGATTGGACAGGAATTTATTATTTAAATGAAGACAATTATGTTAAAGCGGATTCATACATTGCCGGAAAGTCATATTATCGAGTTAATATCTCAGCGTTAGTTGATGGAAATTTCCGTGCTGACGCATATTATAACCTTGTTAACATAAGTGGTGTTAATGTGTTCTTGCCATACATTGTTAGGGAATTTGCAGACGCCACAGGTAGTTGGGAAGAACCTTTGTTAATTGTTAAGCCGGAATCTATAAGTGCAAGCATAAATCAGGGATATGCAACTGAAGTTGGTGTTTACGTTCCAACATTTGAATATTCTAAATATAAAATCGAAGAAAGTGTTGTTGTGAACTTCTTTGATGGGGCAAAAGATCAAGACAATGCCCATTATTTATTCAATGGTGATGGACATGTTGGTTTGTTAGATTTTGAACTTCTTCCAAAAGATGAAGATTTAAGTGATAATTTCTTGGGTGGTGCTCAAGGCGGTTACGATTATCAAATTATTGGTGAAGGTCATGATTATGCTTACATAAACAACCAAAAGCAAATTGTGTTTATTAAAGCAAGTAACAATATTCCTATTATTGTTAAAATTTATTCATTGTTTAATCCTGAAAAGGTGGTTTATGTTGCGTTCTACTCTCAATATTTAAGCACAAAGTTGACACTTGATTCTAATTCTATTTATCAAGTTAATGGATCAGAATATAAGTATGAATTAAATGTTTACACCGGTCAAAATAATAAAATTTTATCTCTTGGTGCCGATAACATTAAAAATAGTGAAAGATTTGCTGATGTGTTTGATAATGAAAGAGTTGTGGAATATTTATCTCTTGAAGTGTTAAGCAACAATGAGAATTCTAAACTTTATATTGATTCTAACACATATAACAATATTGCTTTAAGAATTGATCTTGAAGAAGATGAAACGATTAATAATAATGGCGAAAATGAAATTATAACATTTAAATTAACTTTAAATAAAGATTTCTTCAATTTTGAAACAACTGATGGAGAAGGAAATCCAATAACATTTAATCCTATTCAAGATAATATTGTTATTGGTGAAATTAATTTAAAAGTTAATTTATATAATGCTGCAACATCAATCAGTGTTGATGGAAATGATTCAGACATCACAACAAGCGATGACATTAGTTTAGACATTGCATTAACAACAGATTATGTTGGCTCAAAAACGAAAACAGTTTCAATAAGAGATGGTGAAATCTTTGTTGAAATTGAAGATGGTGATGATATCAAAATTGCATTAAATGTAATTGAAGGTGAAGACGAAATTGAAGCAGTTTTAAACAATGTCAATAGAACTCTTCCTCAAGAAAATCAAATTTCAAGTTTTGCAGAATTGTTTAATATTCAAGTTGTTGTGGATTATCTTAAAACAGAACCTGACAAAAAAACAATTGGTTACACATATTTTGTTTTGTTAGAGTTTGTTGATAAGCATGAATATAGATTTATTAACAATAATATTAAGTTTAACATTGAAGTTAGTGCAACAAGCAACCCAGACGTTAACAACAAAAATTCATTAATTGAAATTTTAGTTAAACCAGCTTCTTTAACAACTGCTAGAATTGAAAACTATGTTGTTCAAGAATTGAAAATGCAAACAAACTACACAAATATTGTAACTAATGAAGACATTGAAACTTCAATAATAGAACCAGGAAGTCTTGGAAATGTTATGATGATATACTTAGAGCCATCTTACTCTCAAGTAACTTCAGCTAGCATTAAAACAAGCTCACTAAGAGTTCCTTCTCTTGGCAAAAATGTTCAAATGAAATTCACTCAACTTGCTTTGGATTATAGATCAAATCAAGATGGAGAGTTCTCAACATTAACAAGTGTTGATGCAAACACTCAAGTTGACGACACTCTTGAACTCAATTTAATTTCTGAAATTGATGCAAACGGACGCAGAATTTATAATGGTGTGGTTTTAATTTATATTCAACTTGAAAAATTCTCAGGTCTTGAAGCAACAATGACAGTTGAACTCACAGTTAAAACAAAATCTAATCCAGAAGGATATGTGAGAACTAGAGATTTATTAACATCATATCTTCCTGGAACAAAGGTGAGTTATAATCAAGCAAGAGCAATTGATGGCGGATATTTAATTCAAAAAGGAACATCAAATAACGTTGTTACAATTGATGTTTATGGTTATCAATTCAATTCAGATCCTCGAATTACATTTGCTTGGGAATTGCCTCACACAAAACTTGCTGACGGAAGGATTGTTTATGATAATAACAACGAATATGAATTTGTTGGTGATGATAAGCAAAAGATTAAGAAAAAGGAAACAAATGATATTTTATTGATTGGTGATTATGTAACTTATTATTTAAATAATAGTTATAAAGACATTCAATATAACGAAGCAACAGATTCCTACACATTAACATTAAATTTAAAAATAGCAGAAGATATTCCTGCATCTTTCACTGTTAGTGCAACACTTTCATTAACAACAAAAGATGGGCAACTCAAAACAAGTGAAGGAATTGATAACACATTGTTGTTCTATCCAACTGACTATATCTTAAATTCTGTAAATGTTAAAGAATTAACAAGCACAGGAAGAAAAAATATTGCAATTAATCAAACAAAATCATTGGAATTAGAATTTATAACAGATAATATTAATAATGATTTAACAGAAGTTATATATCAAAAATTGTTGCAATATGTAACAGATGAATCAACGGGTGAAATAAACACAAATAAATTATTAGGTTTGTTCTCTTATTATAAGAGCGGTGGAATAATAAATTTTGCAGACACAAATCTCATTAAAGAATTTGAAATTAATTTCGTTAATAATGAAATAATAACAATAACAGGTATTGAAAAATTCACAAATATTATTACATTTAAAATTTTCTATTCATATTCAGCAACAAAAGATGGTGTTTATGAATTAAACTTTGGTTCAAGTGGCAAAAACGCTATTGAACTTTCAACTTCATTCACGTTATATATTTATCCTGCAGATCAACAAAGTGAAGTGTGGGTTTATAGCGCGGACGACATATTCAATTCATCAACAGGTGAATGGAATTTAATCGAAGGGGCTCATTATGTGTTATTAAATGACATCACTCTTGATGGTATAACACCAATCACAACAAAAATTGGAAGCTTCGATGGTAATAACAGAGTTATTTCAATAAACAGCTTTAGAGTGGACACTGAAACAAATGCTTATGGCTTGTTCGACAGTATTGGAACTTACACGGTTGAAGATCCTGAACTTAAAACAACTTCAACTTATCAAACAATTTTGAAAAATGTTGTTGTTGATTATGGTGGATTTAATGGAACTTTAGCATTAAGCGAAAACACAAATAAAACACTTTATTTTGGTGGTTTAGTTGCAAGAAATAATGGCGGATTAATTTATAACTGTGACGTTTTAAATTTGAACTCATCAAAAGATATTGTGTTTGATATTGTTGTTCCAAGTGCTTCGTCAGTTATTGCTGGTGGACTTGTTGGTGAAAACTCTGGCATTATCACGAACTCACGTGTTGGTCGAGATGGATTCACTAAAATCACAGCAACAAAAACCTCTGAAAGTGCAACAATTCAGCAAACTGGTGGTTTGAAATTTGGTTTATTCAACAAAACTTCAGGTTTGGAAGATAAAAACCAATTTGAATCAGTGATTGGTGCATTTGTTGGTGTTAACAGCGGAACAATTTCATCTTCATATGTTTCAAAAACAAGTGTTCAAAACTATTCAACAAACGAAATAACTAATATCACATCTGGATTTGTTGGTGTGAACAGTGGAATTATTTCTTATTCATACACAAAAGCAGACGATAAAACCATAACCTCACTAGAACCTTATTCAACTGGCTATAAAATAAGCACGAAAGGTAATGGTATTGTTGCTGGCTTTGTTTATAACAACACAGGAAAAATAAGCAATGCTTATTCAAACATAGAATTAGAAACAAAATCAACATATATTGCAGGTTTTGTTTATAACAACACGGGAACAATTACAGAAGCATATGCAGCATCAATAATGAATTCTGGTCTTGGCAGTTTTGCTGAACAACCATTTGTTGGTGTAAACAATAAAGGTGAACTTCTTTCAAATGGCACATTAGAAAACACTTATTATTTAATGCGTTCAATAAAAGATGACCCATACACTGATGGCGATAAAGATATTGCTCAAGGATTAAATGTTGAAAACTTCCAAGTTGGAGAGAATTTAATAGGTTTTGCATTTATCTTAAGCAATTCAAAAGCAGAAAGAGAACAGGGAATTTGGTCTTACTACACTCTTGATAACAAAAAACGTATTCTTCCAGAACTTATGAATGCAAATGTTATTGCTCATTCATATAGATATGAAGTAACAATTCCATCATCCAACCCTGGTGAAGAAGAAACAAAGGTTTTAAGAAATACTGTTTCTTATGCTCAAGGAACAGCGAACAATCCTTACACAATAAGTAATGCGGAAGAATTTAATGAGGTGTTCACTGAGCATGGAGCAAATAACAATTTTATTGGTCATGTTAGATTTATAAACAACATTAACTTTAACGATGACAAAACAGCAATAAAAACAAGAACAAATTACACTTTGGGTGTTAAATCTTCAAGCAAAACAAGCGTTGAAGGAAACGGCATGACTATCAGTGGAATATATCTTGATGTTGAAAATGCAATTGTTGATAAAATTGGTTTATTTGCAGAAATTGAAAATTCTTATATTAAAAACTTGAATCTTAAATTTGCAACTCCAACCACTGATGGACAATTTAGCACAACAACCGCAACATATTCAGGTGGTTTGGCAGGAACAATAAATAATAGTTCAATTATCAATATCACTTTGAACGGAACTAACACAACCCTCACAGGAAAGAATTTTGTTGGTGGTATTGCAGGATTAATTACTGGAAACAGTTTGGTTTATGGAATAGAAACAAATTTAAACATTAAAGCAATTGGAACTGAAGATTATTTATATTATAACGAAACAGACTATAATGCCTTAAACATTAAAGTAACATCTGGTTATGAATATAAAGATTATATCAAACGCTTATCTTATGCCGGTGGCATAGCTGGTGTTATGGATTTAACAAAACGTGGCAATATTGAATATAATGTTCAATTTGTTGATATTCGCGGTGATTTAATGACCGCAAAAACTTTTGACGGCAAAGAAGAAGCTAACATCTTGGCAGAATATGCTGGCGGTGTTGCTGGATATGCTGGAAAGAACACTGAAAGCTTTAAGTTAAGATATTTTGTTGGAAAAGTTGACTCAATTCAAGGTGATTATGCTGCAGGCGGTCTATTTGGTGTTTATCTTGGAGGTATTACAGCTTCTCAAGTTACCGCCGAAGAAGAAACTCAATTTGATTACGACACAGCATATGGCGATTATGTTAAAGCTCTTAGTGGGGAAAATGCTGCAACGGCAACAATCAACACCGCAAATGTTGGAAACATGAGTTTAATTAAAGGTGAAAAACACGCCGGCGGAATGGTTGGTGTTGCTCTAGATGCAAGAATTAATGCATCATATAGTAAAGCAAGCATTCACTCTGGTGAAGTTGTTGGTGGTTTGGTTGGTTTGAGTGTTGCAAGCATTGTGAATTATTCTTATGCGGTTCCTTATGTTAACTTATCAAGCGAAATGAAATTTGTTGGTGGATTAATTGGTTCGGCTTATGGTGTTAAAGCTGTTTCTCCTGAAAGAAATGATGATATTAAAAATTATGAAACATTAATTAAATATTATGGAACAAACAGCAAAAGCACAGACCTTCAATTCACATTCTCAACATTAATTGTGGATAATTCAAAATCCTCAACAGCAACATTGGATTATGTTTGCCCAGATTTCACAGACGCAGAAGGAAATCAATATATTCAAAGCAATCAAAGTTCAACATTAAGGTATGTCTATGCGGGAACAATTAATTACACTGATGAAAGTAAAATTGCTCCAAATAAGATAGTTTCAACTGTTGAATTGTCAATTTTATATAGTGTTGGTGATTCTGCTCAGGTTGTTAAATTTAGAGAAGTTTTCTCCGGTTGGGCATTAATTAAATATTGGACTTTAAATGAAAATAAATATTTTCCACTTTTGAACAATAAAGCAGTGGATAACTTTATTGAAATTAACGATGAAAGTGATTTAAGTTTGATTAGAACAAATCTAACGGGAAGCTTTAAAATAACAAAAGATTTCCCTGTTGATGCATCAAATTTAGGCAACTGGGTCGTTGCTGGTGAATTTAGTGGAGTGATTGTTGGTGAGTTGGAAGTTGATAACAGAAGACCAACAATAACAATCACAGGTTTAAAACCTAAAGAAAATGATTCAACAGGTTTCTTCCAAAAAACAAGAAATGCAACAATTAGTAATTTGGCGTTTAATTGGAGCGACACCGGAAATGGTTCTATTAATCTTGAAGAAGTTTCATCAATAACAATGGCAAGTGGTTTAACTTGTGAAGATAATGGTTCGTTAATTTCAAATGTTGAAGTTAAAGTTTCTGGATCAGCATCTCAAAATATTATTAAATCACAAAGCAAACCAATTGGAGGTTTTGGTGGTATTGTTGGAAACGCAACAAACACAAATGTTCTAGGTTGTAATTTTATTGGTCAAATTGATGCAAAATTAAAAAACATTGCTGACGGCGAACAGGTTAACGTTGGTGGAATTGTTGCCAAAGCGGTTTCTAACACCGAAGCTGGAGCTCAACAACAGGCTGAAGACGATAAAAACTCAACAGTTATCACAAATGCTATCGTTGGTGCAACAAATGCATATAGTGATGAATTTGGTCAAGCTTCAATGTATCCTCAAACTAAATTTAACTTTGTTGTTGATTCTTCTAACACAGGAACAATAAATATCGGTGGTGCAGTTGGAAGAGCTGAACAATCAGCAATAGCAACAAACAAAGTTGGTGGAGTTGGAAACGAAGAAGACTATAAAGAAATTGATATCACAATCAAACTAGATCAAGCTAAGAACAAGTTAAATATTGGTGGCTTGATTGGTTATCAATCTGACGGCATGCTTTCAGGTTGTGATGCTTTAACAAACATAGCAGTTATTGGAAAAACAAAATTAAAAGAAGAAGGTGAAACAATTGCTCAAGAAATAATGGTTGGTGGCTTGGCTGGAACTTATTCAATGACTTCTGTGTCATCAACATCAGGCATTGAAAATTGTAACACACTTTCTAACATTAAAACATTTGTTGATGGTTCAAACAAACTTGAAACATCATCTCACTCGGTGTTCTTATCAGCGGGTGTTGGTGAGTTAAGTGGTGCTGCAACAATGAAACAATGTTTGTTCACAGGAGAAGTAAACACCGAAAATTCAGCAATAACCACATTGGCTATTGGTGGTGCAGTGGCAAGAGTTAATTCGGGAACAAATGTTAATGTTAACATTCAAGAAGTAACAACAACTGCAGATTTATATGCAGGAACAGAACATACGAATAATCTTCGTGTTGGTGGATTAATTGCTCAAATCAATAAGGGTCAAATTTCTTACTCTAATTCTTTGGGTAGAATCGTGCCAATCACAAGTGATGAAGCAACAACAATTTATGTTGGTGGATTAATTGGTGAAATTACTTCATTTGAAAACAAACCTTATGGTGAAACAAATGTGAATAATTCTTTCACTATTTCTTCAATTGTTGCAGATTCAATTGCAAACACAGCATTAAGAAACCTAAATATTGGTGCTTTGGTTGGCATAATTCCATCACATGACACTGCTAACAAAATTAACTTTAAACAAGTTTATTACTCATCAGATTATGCGTTAGCAGCGGAAGAAAATTATTTATCAAACGGTTCAGCTTTAGGAACAAACATTTCAGCTCAAGCAATGTTAAAAACAGATGTTTGGCAACAAGGTTTAAGAACAGAAGAAGTTGAAAATGAAATTTGGTCTAAGTTTAATGTTGGCATTGATAAAAGAATTCCATATATATCAAGCTTACAAGAAGATTTGATTAACTATGGAACATTAACAAAACCAACAGGACAATCAAATTACGATTATGTTGAAGGATCTTCATTAAGACCAAAGGAAATTGATGGTTCTCAACCGTTCGAAGAAAAATATACATACTATTTGTGGTTAGTTCCAGCGGATAAAACTATTAGCGGAATTAGCAATTCAATTTTAAACGGTATTTTAATTGGTCAAGATAAAGATTACGAAAGCACATTTAGAGTTGGAAGTTTACAAAGTGCTCAAAAAGATGGAACAAACACAGGAATCATTCCTGTTGTGAGCAAACACTCTGCAGTTTCAAATATGCACGTTGTTGTGGATGCTGAAATTGAAATTTCAGATATTTCGGGTATTATTGCAGGAAGAAATGAAGGTGTGATTTTCAACTCTTCAGTTCAAGGAACAAACATTAAATTTGAAGGAACACCAACGGCATTTGGTTTAATTTGTGGCACAAACACCGGATTGGTTTCTCACTGTTATTCAACTGCTGAAGTGGTGTCGGAAACTCAACTTGCCGGAATAGTTCACACCAACGAAGGAAAACTTCTTTCTAACTACTTTACGGGCTACATTGGTGGAAATTTATCTTCTGCTGGAATGGTGTATAACAATAGTGGTTATTTATATAACAACTATATGGCTGGTGTTGTTAAAACATTTAGCGCAGAAGCAAACGCATTTGTAAATCTTGGATTGGCGGGTGAAAACAACTTTATTGATTGGTATTCAGATGTTGAATATGCAAACAAACAATATGAGAACGAAGAAGCCAAAAACAATGCTTATGCAATCTTAAAACCAATCGAAACAGGAAAATTAATGGCAGCTGACGGACTCTCTGGTAAGTGGCACACAACAGTTAAAGATGGTGAGTTTAAGCAAAATGAAGGAACAATTTCTTCACACACATTTGGTTATAACTATAACTATCCAGTTTATCAATTCAATAAACAGGTTGTTAATAATGTTGAGTTAGATCCAGCTGATGACACCAAACATCAATTTTACACAGGAACTGGATTGGTTTACGAAAATGAAGATCCAACAACTGAAGGAGATGGCGGTGAATTTACATTGCAAGAAAGATATTCGTTGTTGGAAGGTTATCAACAACAAATAGAGGGCATGGACACTGATGATCCAAGTGATGACAAATTTAAAGCATATCAAAATTATGTTGATGCATATAAAATTTCTCATCTTGGAGTGTTAAGTTCAGTTCAAGGTTTGCTTGGCGAAAGCAGAAACTATGTTCTCATTTATGACATAGATAATTTAGGGAAATCTTGGAAAGCAATTGGTCAAGAAAACAACCAAGCACCAATAAATGGCTTTAACTATGTTGCAGGATTTAATGGGGTGTTTGTAACTAACAAAAACTATGATTACAACACTGAAGCATACTGCACAATAAAAAATCTTGCAACAGAAGGATTGTTTGCAAACGTTGATCAGGCTTATATTGGCTCAATCAAGCTTGGAAGCTTTAGAAACTTAGAAGCAAGTGGTGCGTTAGGAACAAACATTATTCCTTCAAGTGTTAATATGAATAACAACGAAGCTAATGTTGTTGTAAACAATATTTCATTTATAAAAGAAGATGAAGCTAACACTTCAACAATTTCTTCTCTAACAACAGATTCAAACAAATCCTATTATGGTGGACTATTTGGATCAATTGAAGGACATTTAAAACTTCAAAGATTTGTGTCTTCGGTGTCATTAGAAGATGCAAATGAACCAGCTGTTAAATTTAGTTCAAACATTGGAACGATTGGCTTAATTGCAGGAAAACTTAGCGGAACTCTTGAATTGAACTTTGAAGAAAATGCTCAAACATATTGCGTATCATTTGTTGGCAATAAATATGCGGGTGGCTTGGTTGGTTACTCAGATAGTGGAACAATAATAGCAAATAACAACAAGATTTGCATTGTTGAAAACACTGTTGAAGAACGCATTTCAACTCTTGGTGGTGTTGTTGGATATGGCTCTGGAACAATTGAAAATGCTATAGTTTACTTGCAAAGTGAACAATACTACGCTGATTCATTTGGCGGTGTTGTTGGCGAAGTGACAGGAAAAACAACAATCTCAAGTTTCAAAATTGGTTCAAATAAGGATAGCATTTCATTCAATGTTGATGGCTCACAAGATAACTATTTTGGTTTAATTGCAGGCTTGCAAAAAGCGCAACTAGAAGTCTATGAATTTGAAATCACAACATTGGCGAAATTAAACATTGCTTGCAGTGATTATCCAGAATTTGATGAAACATCAACAACAAATGGTGTTGGAACTTTTGTTGGTGCTAAGAAAAATTCAAATTTAATTATCACTCACAAAACATTCCAAATGGAAATCAACGTTGTTGGAATTTCAAATGTTGGTGGTTTTATTGGTTTTGTTCAATCAAGTTTGGTTAACCAATTCATTGTAAGAGATGATGAAGGAGTCTTGACAAGTGACGCAACAACATATGAAAGTAAGGTAACAATCAACGCAACAACAAACGTTGGTGGTATGTTTGGTCGTTTAGATGGCAATCTTGATGCAAGCTTATTCACTTTTGAAGGTCTAAATAACGATAAGTATTTTGGTCATGACTTCTTTGCAAGTGAAGAAGTATTTGCCACAATTAATATTTTAGATTACAACGCGGGAGTTCCAAGATATAAAAACTTTGGCGGAATGTTTGGCTATTGGAAAGGCTCAAATAAAAAGGCTGAGGGTGGAGCATTAGAATTTATTGCAATAAACAATAAAAACGAAATCATAATTTCTTCAGAATCTGAAAACGATACCTTGCATGTTGAAAATGTTGGTGGCGTTGCGGGTTACATTAATTCAAGCTCTGTTGGTGGTTTAATTAACAACGGTCCAATAACACATAAAGAAGGTTTTTATGATAACAAAAACGGACTCATTGCAAACAGTAAAGACGGAGTAAATCGAATTGTAAAAACACTTAATGTTGGTGGAGTTGTTGGATTATTCAATGCTTCTGAAGAGGGTGCAACAATTTATCAATCAATTAACAATTCATCAGTTCAAGGATATCAAAACGTTGGTGGAATTGTTGGTTATATAACAGGCTCTGTAACAGTAAGAAATGACCAATCTTTCGACTTCTCAAACGGCGAACAACAAGAGCCTTCACAAATTGCTGAAGGAGAAGAACCTGAACAAAATCCTGTTGTTGAAGAGAAAAAACTTGAAATAACAGAATATAATGCTGGCAAAATAACAATCAATGCAACACTTCAAAATGAAAATGGCGGAAATGTTTATGGCGTAGTTAACGTTGGTGGTGCTGTTGGTTATGCTGGCAATGGAACTCATATAACAAAAGTTTATACCAAAGCAAACGTTTATGGAAACATAAATGTTGGTGGTTTGGTTGGTTTAGGTTATGGAACAAAACTAACAAACAACTATATTTCTGGCTTAACTGAACAACAAAACGGCGAAGGCGGTGCTGAACAGCAAAACGCTGAAAACGATGCTGATGTGAAAGGTCAAGTTCAAGGTGTTTACTATAATAATGTTTCAAGAATTGGCGCAGAAAAAACCACAAGAACATTTATTCCAACAAGTGTTGGTGGTTTGGCAGGAACAATAAGTTCATACGATGCAACAAATTCAGTTTTAACCAATAATATTGTTGACAGTGTTAAAGTTGTGTCATCTGCTGAAGGTGGTGCAGATGGTGACATTTCAACAATAAGCATGATTGATAACTACATGATCGACATTCCAATTGGTGAAGGCAATGAGTTGGTTGACATAACAAAGTCAGACGCCATTTATGAATTAACAGATCAAAAGGTTATCTATAACGAAATCAGGTCTGGTTTTGGTGGCTTTGTTGGAACAATAAACACTTCAAGCATTGACGATGCAATTGAAATTAAAACAGAACAAGAAGAAGGAAAAGAACCTGTTAGCTACGCAGGAAAAGATAACGGTTACTCAATCTCAACCAATGCAATTGTGAACATTAGCATAAGTGCTCAACTTGGCGTTAATGTTGGTCCGTATTATGGTTACTTTAAATATGAAAAAGCACTAAACCTTGAAGGTGTTTCTGATAAAACCACTTTCGAAAACATAACAGTTGCTGTTCCTTCAGCTTATGGAATTATAAATATTGACGCTGCTTATAATGTTGGTGGAATTGTTGGTTTCATTGATGGCGGAACAGATATGTTGTCTTATCTTGATAACAGTTTATTAAACGGAAACGCAACAATCAATCTTCAACAAAACTTCACAGGAATATATGTTGGTGGTTTGGCTGGAAAAACAAACGCAAACACAATTCAAAACTTCAATCTTTCAACCGCTGGAAATGTTAAAATAATCATCTATTCAAGTGATGACTATTATGTTGGAGGCTTAATAGGTCGCGCTGAAGTCAATTCAGATGCAACAATTCATGGCGATTTAGGTGATTGGTCTTTAAATCAAACAGAAGGCGGGGAGACGCCAGACAAGAAAGATGATAAATATGAATGGCAAATGACTGAAGATTCAGATGCAATCATGCCAGAAGGTCAAGATGATAGATATCACTTCGGTGCTTTAATTGGCTTGTTAAAGGTTGCAAAAACTGGAGATGGAACAACAGGCTTAACTATAGAAGTTAAGGGTAATCATATGTATCCATTCACTGTGAATGCAATTGAAAACGAAAACTATCTCGAAGGTAAATCAGTATATAGTGTTGAAGATAAAAAAGACGAAGAAACAGAAGAAGACATCGTTCACTTATATGCTCAAGCAACTTATGTGAATAAAGATAATCTCAATATCGTTGGATCTAAAAATATTGATTTATACACTCCATCTGGAAAAACGAGTGAAGATAAAGCAAAAAACCTAAATTCTCAAGGTAAACTAATCACCAATCCTGTTAATAAATATGCGCGCGGTTGGAGCAAGGAATACACAGGCTTTAAACAACTTCAACGTTGCATACCAATGGAAGAAAACAATGGTGCGGAATGGGATTCAATTGCTGTGTTGTATAACGCTGAACAAATTAACCACGTTGGAACAATTGCCAACTTAGGTTTAAGTGGAGAAAACCTTCCTTATCGCAATGGTGTTAACCAAGTGTTTAGTGATGATTACATTTGCTTCACAGTTTATCAAGAATCAGATATGGTTGAACGCTTATATTCTGCCATTGGAACTGCTGTTGCGGCAACAAATGGTTTAACAGCTGAAAACTTTGAAGATACAAACAAAAACGGCATATATGATAAAGGTGAAAACTTTGAAGATTTAGATGGAAATGGAACATATTCAGATCCGCTTAATATTACTTATGAAGATTTATTCTCAGAAGAAACAAATGGAGAACCAGGCTTCTGGGGATGGCTAGGTGCTTTAATTGAGTATGAGGCTCCAAATGAATTACGATATATCGACTGCAATTATGACCGTTTTGAAGATAGCAAAGATTTAAGAGGTTTAACTTACTTTAACTATGGAGATGGTGAAGAGTGGAACAAATTTAAGTCTTTGACTGGTGAAGATGTACCATACCAAAATGAAGGTAACACTAAGAATACAAACGGCACAGATGATGACACAATTCAAGATCGTAAAGTTTGTTATCATGTTGCAAATTATATGCAAGGTGACGGAAAAGGTGTTGTCGAAAAAGGCGTTGCCGGTGACGTTGCTTATAAAGATAGTAGTAGAGGAGCAAACGCAAAAGGTGCATATTTTGTGTTTGACAGAATGTTTGACAATGATTCAATGAATGGATTACCTTATTTTCTAGAGTCATCTAAACCAGTAGATGTTTCCGGAATGAGTGATGCGTCAGTGTCATCATCAGGTTCAATCTTTGCGGTTTCAGGAAGATATTCAACACAGCATGAAAACGCAAAAGCAAATGTTCAAAAAACAGACTGGATAAAGATTGGATTTACCATTTTGGAAATTATTATTGATATTGTTATCATTGTTGCAACTTGGGGAATTGGATCTGGAGCAATTGCTGCAGGAAAACAAGCCGTTAAGCATGCTGCAAAAAAAGGCTTCTTAAAGGCTGCAAAAACCGCTATTAAAGCATCAGGCAAATCTATGATTAGAAAAATGTCTAAGTTTGGTTTTAAGGCATTAGCTGGTGCGGCCATAGGTGTTGCTATCATGTCGTATAATTATTCTTACACTCAATCTATTCAATTGCAACAAAAGGCATCGCAAATGTATGCAAAAGCTTCAGATTATAATGTTGGATTTATGTCTTCAACATATAATAAAAATATTAGATATAGCGAGATTGATGGAAAGTGGTGTTTAGATCAAACATCTGATGATCGATTCATAACAGATGACGGTGCTCACTATATGTACTATTCAGCTGATAAGCCTTCAGATTATTATGTTTATAAATATTTGGGCAACAAACTAGACCCAGTTGATGATAAAGACTTAGAATCACAAAATAGACTGATTGGCGAAGTTGCGATGGATAGTACAGGTGACAAAGAAAACCTAGTGCTAACCGGAAAATATGGTGAGGGAACAGTGAATTATTGCCCAATAAAAACATCAGATCTTGAATGGGTTAGAACTGTAACATTAATTGACCCTAATATTCCAACTGGCAAAACTGAAGATGATGTTGATGATGATGGCTTGCCATATAAGTCAACTGCATTAGTTGGAAAACATAAAGATGGCTCGTATTGGGTGTTGGAAAAGAAATATGAAATGAAAAACAATCAATACTATATCAATGTGTTTGGTTCAGAAGTTAAAATGTTTAGAACAAGATTGAATTTCCAACCTGAAACTTACACAGAGACAGATATGGAAGGTAATCCTATAGGTGTAACAGAGTATAAAACTCCTAACTATGTTGAAACTAATGAAATTTATGTTCATGGAAAAATAAAAGACGGTTATTCAGGCTATGAGTATGATAATAATTATCCAGGAAATAATTTAATATATGAAAAAGAAACTGAAAAAGAAACTGGAAAATATTCTTTAAATGGAATAACATTGTACAATAATATGGTTGAACATAACTCAACAAAAATGAAATATGAACCAATAACTAAAAATGAAAATTTGGGCAAGAGTAAAAACGATGGATATGAAGGTTATAATTATTTCAAAGGTGTGTATTACACAGCAAATGGAACACGCGGAATTAAAGAGCCGAAAGATAATCCAAAAGAACTTGTTAAATATGCAACATTTAAATATGTTGGCGACGTTGAAAACAGTAAAGCTCCTGATGGCACAATAAATGTTGATTACATAATCAAGAGTTATTATAAAAACAAAACAAGAACAACAATTGAGAATGGTGTGGAAACAACTGAAAATTACATTGGCTTAACGTCTGCTTACTTTAAGTTGGACACAACTAAACCATTTGAGGCAACACAACAATCCTCTTCAGACTTGGGAAGTTCAACAAATGCAGTAAATGAGCCTGGCAACTTAATACTCTCAGTTCCGGTTTATCCAGGATCTTTCACAAATCCCTACATAAAAGCACCAACAGGAGCCTTTGATGAATCAATTTATTGGAAATATAATGCGGGGGCAACAAACTGTTTAGAATTTGCACCAACCTATTATCTATACGAAGGTGGATATAAAGTTCAAGATGGTTTGGTTTATTTGCCAATTGAAGGAGGTGAGCTTTTCACAGATTCAAACGAAAATGGAATCTATGATTCAGGTGAGCCTTTCACAGATTCAAACGAAAATGGAATCTATGATTCAGGTGAATCGTCAATACCAATAACAATTGTTAAAGTTAATGGTTATGATCCAGATGGTGACAATAGCAAGATGACGAAAGTGGCTGGCACTGAAATAACAATAACCCACGCAGAACTTCTTGCAGACTGGAACACCTATCAAGATTACTACATTGAAACTGAACAAGCTAAAGTAAACGAAATATTCTATGTTTATGATGATGGTGATGGTGGCAAACTTTATAAATATAACAAAGACTACGTAATTAACGAAAAAGGCTTATTGTTTATTAGAGAATTTGTTCCGCCTGAGTCTAACATTAAAAACAATATGTTTAAAGGTATGTATTTATCCAATAAAACATATGGATTCTACACTAGATATAAATTCTCAATAACAAGTTCAAGTTGGGAATCAGATTATCGTGTTGTGCCTAGTGAAGAAAATGTGGATGGATTTATCAATAAGGGCAAGCAAACTATGTTTGTTGAATCTTGCACAGCAATCATTAGCAATGGAACGAATTTAAAGATTTCAGACTCTTACAAGCCTGTAAGTTCTGGTGTGATAACCATTTCATAAAAACACAAAAAAAAACTACGGATTTTCCGTAGTTTTTTTGTTTTAAATATATGAATTATTTATTTTCGGGTCTATCACTTGTTTCAAAATCTCTCATTTCAACCCAACTTAAATTAACATCTTGAGGCAAATAAAAGGTTGCGTAATCTCTTTTGATTTCTTCATCTATTTTCTTAAATCCTACACCATAATTAGAAGGTCCTACATAAGCATTTTTAATAATCGTTAAAGAACCATATGGAGATTCACATGGAACCATATAAAATTTGTTGTTAAACACTATTTTGCTGTCATCACGATAGTTTGGTATAATCCAAAAATCGAAAGTTTTGTTTTCAATGTTTAAATTTGAAAATATTAAATCTGCACTTATGTCAAAGTCGTTAGTGTAGGGAACTAAATCTTGTAACTCATCGGTCATGTTTTTTAATGAATCAATTGCAATTTTGCCTGTTCCAACAATTTCAGGAGTTTTCATTTTTGAAATCTCATTATTTAAGAAAACCGCTTGAATGTAATAATGAATGTCAACGTGGCCAGGATATCCGCCGTTTAAAAGATTATAGTCTTCCATTTCTTCATCAGTTAGATGATATTTTAAAATGTAATTAGTGTGATAAGTGTTTGTTGGATCGGTTACACGCGTGAACATATATAAATTGTTTGGCTCGCTATCTAAAACAAAACTCATAGTGTAAGCTTCAATTTCTTTATTTTGAATTGCTTTAACATCATAACCTTCTTTTTCCAAAAACGCATAAGGGTGTGGTTGGAATGCTCCACTGCTTAAGAATTTGTAATCTGCAGCTGCTTGAGCCATTAAAGAATCGTAATAATCATTTGTTAAAACATTTTGAAGAAGCTCTGAGTATTGGCTTAAATCAAGTTCGTCGTCATTATTATTTTGATTATTGTTTTGGTTGTTGTTCTGATTGTTATTTTGGTTATTGTTTTGATTGTTATTTTGGTTGTTATTTTGGTTGTTGTTTTGATTGTTGTTATATGGTGGTTGCTCAGGTGGTAAGAAATTGCAAGAGTTTAAAGAAAATCCTAAAGCAACAGCAATTGAAAGCGCGCCAATTTTTTGAATAACTTTTGATTGTTTTAATCTTCTTGATGCTCTAACAATAAGATTGTTTAATTTTTCTAAAGGTTTTTTTTCATCGTTCATAACGTTCTCCTTAAAAAGTATTTTCATCGTTATATTAACACCAATTCAATTTTTTGTCAATAGATGTTTAAAATGTTTGTTATAAGTGGATGAGTTTAAACACATTGTGATTTAAACTTTTGATATAGATTATGATTTAAAGGTTTTGATT
>JAZONT010000074.1:0-5705 GCA_045654665.1 Candidatus Onthoplasma sp. | reverse complement strand
TGGTCTTCGTGACCGTGAGTGATAACAAAACCACGAATTTTTTCTTTATTTTCAACTAAATATGTGATATCTGGAACAACTAAATCAATACCTAACATATCAATAGACGGGAACATAACACCGCAGTCAATAACAACAATGTCTTTTCCATATTCTAGAACTGTCATGTTCTTTCCAATTTCGCCAATTCCACCAAGGAATGAAATTTTTAAGTTGTTGCCTTTACCTTTCTTTTGCGGATTAATTTCACCACTTTCGCTTATTTCAACAACTTCTTTAACTTCAACTTTTTTTGTTTGTTTTGGTTGATTGTTCTTTGTTTGTTTTTGATTGTTTTGTTTGTTTAAATTTTTTCTCGCTTGATTGTTCTTTCTGTTTTGGTTTGATTTATTTCCTAATGTTTTATTTAGGTCTTTATTACTTAAAATGCTTTCATCAAACTCTTCACTTGTCATTAAATTATCTAACATATATTCTCCTTTTATTCATTAATTTAAAATTTGTGTTTAATCTAAAAATTTGCCTAATCCACCCATAAGATTACATGCAAAAAAATAAATTTGTTAATTTATATATTCAAAGTGCAAAAGCACAAAACACACAAAATCATATCGCTTGCTTTAACCCCTAACAAACGATTTCTTAATTTTATTATACCATAAAGTAAGTAAAAGTCAAGTGAAATTTTTAAACAATTTAAATTCAACACAAAAAGACATTTTATAACATTTTGAAATAACCACAAATTATGTTATAATATTAATATGAAAACAAATGAAATAATAAAAAACTGCTATCTATGTGGGGAATTACCAAAGTTAACTTGTAACACCATTAAAAAGGGTAAAAGTAAAATTTTAATTCTTGGAGAATCTCCTGCAAAAGACGGTTGGATTGTAAGCGGTCGTGCGTTTTATAACTCACAAGGTAAACTCCAAGCAACTGGAAAAATTTTAGATGGGTTGTTATCTCTATGCAATCTCTCTATTGATGAAATAAATTTCACAGAATGTTGCAAGTGTGTTATTAGCGATAGAAAAACTTTAAGAACTTGCATGGCTAATTGTAAACCAATTTTATTCAAAGAGTTAGAAGAATTTGATTGTGATATAATTTTACCTATGGGGCAATATCCAACTGAAACTATACTTGGCGAAAAAATTAACAAACTCAAAGATTACGTAGGAAAAGAATTTAATGTTAAATTTGGCAACTCAACCAAAAAAGTTATTCCCATTTATCACACTTCTCCAGCAAACCCAATGTGTTATAAAGGAAACGAAGAAATATTTAAAAATTTAAATAAATATTTATAACAAAAAACACGGTATTCCCGTGTTTTTTACATTTTAAAAACTTTATTAAATTCTTTTTTATTCAACACTTCATCTTTTGTGGCGTTTCCATAAACAAACAAACTAACTGTTGGGTTTTCAAACACTTCTCTAAATAAAGCATTAACCTCTTCTAGTGTTGTTGATTTAATAACTTTCTTTGCATCTTTTTCTTTTAAAATCTTTCCATAATATTTAAACTGATAAAGTTTACCTGTTAATTTCTTTAAGCGAACTTCTTTAACCGCTTCACCAAATTCGTATAACCTTTTTGCCTTATCTAATTGTTCTTGTGTGAAACCGTTTTTTACAATATCTTTTAAGTAGTTTGCTAAGGTTTTAACCACTTCATTAACATTTTCTTTATCACACTCTGTTGAGAAACCACAAAGAGAACTATTTTCGCAATACATATCTTGAATTCCTGCACCATAAACCAAACTCTTTTTTAGCCTAAGAGCATTTAAAATTCCTTCACTATAATCATTAAGCATATCAAGAACAAGACCGAACTTTCTTTTATAATCAAAATCCCAACGATTGCGTTTCATTAAAAAGTTAATGTAAATATAACTTTTTGGAATATCTTTTGTTTCAATATGCAAGAAATTTGTGTTTTTAACATCATAATAAAAATAAGGTTGTTTTGAAAATTTTTCATCAACAGGAAGTTTGTTTTCTAAGTTTTTTATTACTAATTTTTTAACTTTATTTAGTGAATAAGGTGAACACACAAACACTTCCAAATTGTTTGCAACAAAGTGTTTATTCACATAATCTTTAACATCTTTGCTTGTGATTGATGCCACACTCTTTTGAGTTCCAAGATTACCATATTTAAACTCATTAAGACCAAAAGTTAAATAGTCCGCCTGAAGCGCTGAAAGAGATTTAAACTTATCTTTTTTCCTTGCTATTTCTTGTTGAACAACAGGAATTTCATTTTTAACGTTTTCTTCACTATAAGTGCTTTCGGTTATCATTAGAGCAACTGTTTTTAAATACTCTTCAAGTTCTTTTGTGAAAACCTGACCATTAAAACAAATATATCGATTGCTTGTTCCTGCATTAACATCAATAAAATCAAAATATTTCTTTGCAACATCTTCCTTTGTTAGAGTTTTAGTTCCAGTGAAAAACATATGCTCAGTGAAGTGAGCAAGGCCAGCAATTGTGTCAAAACGCGAACCGCAGTCAAAGTTTATATCAACCGCAGTGCTTTCGTTTACATTGTTTTTAACATAATATAATTTTCCGCCATGTGGCAAATTTGTTTGTTTGAATTTCATGATTTTATTTTACAATCTAAAAGTATTAATGTCAACACTTAAATTTAAATTGTTAAAATCTTACAAAAAAAGTGAGAAAAATCTCACTTCTTTAAAAATTATTCAGACCTTAGCGCAACAACTGGGTCTTTTTTAGCTGCAATGTTTGCTGGAATTAAACTTGCAATTAAATTTAAGCCTATGCTTAAAACTATCATACCCAAAACTGTTGACCAACTCAATTTTGCAATGGTTGTTACACCAACAAGATTTCCTAAAATTATGTTGATTGCCATATTAATTAACAATGTCATAATTAAGGCGATAATTGCTGAAACAGCACCAATTGTGCATGCTTCCATTCTGAACATATTAGCAACATCTTTCTTTCTGCCACCTAAAGACCTAATTGTTCCAATTTCTTTTATTCTCTCTATTACTGAAGCATAAGTGATGATTGCAATCATGATGCTTGAAACCACCAAAGAAACGCTTGAGAACGCAATTAAAACATAGGTTGTTATGTCAATTAAATCACCTAAAAACCCTGTTAAAATTTCAGAAATGTCTGTGTATGTAATTTTATATTGATCTGCTTCAAAGTTTCCTTCATCATCTTTTTCTGTTCCATAAATTTCGTAAATTTTTGTATTATTCCAATAATCTAACACTTCGATTATCTTCTCTTTTGTGTCAAAATCTTTTGGATAAATGCTGAGTGATTGAACAGAGACCATTTGTGGATGTTTGCTTTCTATTTCATCTGCCAATGCTTTTGAAAATGCAACTTCCACTGAGCCTAATGACATGAAACTATTTGATTGTTGAACCCAATTTGTTGATTTACCCTCATTTTTTCTTATTACTGAGATTATTGTTACATTATAATCTTCATTATTGCAAGTTAATGTGATTTGTTTGCCGATAATATTATTATAATCTAAAATTTCACCAGCTTTGCAATCAATCCCTAATTCTTTTAATGTTTTTGTTGTTATTCTGTTATATTTATCAACAATTAATGTTATTTCATTAGTGTTAGTTGGTATTGATTTACCATCTAAAGTTGCAATTGCTGTGTATTCATCCTTTAAAACATCAGGACTGTTTGGCATTTCACCAATAGATGAAATATTTGTTTCATTGTTTTTAAACGCAATACTACGAGAGTAAGAAATTGCTGAAACCAAACTTTTTTCTTCATCTTGACTATTTATGTTTTCTTCAAGATATTCAACAAATTCATCAGTAATCTTAACATAGTTAAAAGTGTTGTCTTCATAAGGATAAATATTTGAATTATTTGGATATTCAGGCAATTCAACCTTTGATGCACTCATTTCCATATTTAATGACATTGCACTAATTGAAATGTAGTTAACACTCATGCTGTCTTTTTCAATTTGTTTAACATATGTGTGCATTCCTGTTGAAACAGACAAAATTACTGCAATTCCAATAATTCCGATTGAACAAGCAAGTGCGGTTATGAATGTTCTTTTCTTCTTTGTTAGCAAGTTACTTCCTGAAAGTGTGAAAGTTGACCACAAACTCATTGAAGATTTTTTTGCTTTTTGCTTCTTTTCTTTTTCTGTTAAAGCGGAATTTCTTTTTTCATATTCTTTAATTAGTTTTTTTCTTTCCTTTTCTTCTACCGGATTTGTGTCGTTTAAAATTTCGCCATCTTTCATGGTTATTATTCTTGTTGAATAATCTTGCGCCAACTCAGGATTGTGAGTAACCATAATAACAAGGCGGTCTTTGGCAATTTTCTTTAAAATGTCCATAACCTGAACACTTGTTTTACTATCTAACGCACCGGTTGGCTCATCGGCTAAAATAATTTCAGGATTGTTCACTAATGCTCTTGCAATTGCAACACGTTGACATTGTCCACCACTCATTTGATTTGGCTTTTTATTAATTTGTTCACCAAGTCCAACATCTTCAAGTGCTTTTAGTGCTCTTTCTCTTCTCTCTTTTCTTGAATTTCCACCAATTGAGAGTGCCAACTCAACATTTTTTAGCGCGGTTTGATGCGGAATTAAATTATAACTTTGAAAAACAAAACCAATTGAATGGTTTCGGTATGTATCCCAATCTCTATCTTTAAATTCTTTTGTTGACTTTCCGTCAATAACAAGGTCACCAGAAGTGTAACGATCTAATCCACCAATTATATTTAAAAGTGTTGTTTTCCCACAACCACTTGGCCCTAAGATAGACACAAATTCACTTCTTCTAAAACAAATGTTAACACCTTTTAATGCGTTAACAGTTTCATCTTTCATCACATAATCTTTCTTTATATCAACAATTTCTAACATAATTTCTCCACTATACTATATATGTTATAGATATGAAAATATAATGTCAATTATATAAAAATAAAATTTTTAAATTCCACAAAATTTTGCATAAAAAAATAGGCAGATGCCTATTTTCTTAACATGATATTTTTTTATTACTTCTTGCTATACAATAGTTATCTTTCTTTCTGTTAGTTAGTTCTTTAACTGGATTTTGTTTATCTTGATAGCGATAATCTTGCCCTAGTTTTTCAATTGCTTTGTTGATTACCATGTGGCTTGGAACAGTTGCTTCACTACTAATAATTTCGTTTTGATATAAGAAGAAATCTGCATTATCTTTAAGTCGCATAACATCAATATAACTTTGCCTATCGCCTGTTAGCAATATTGTGCGCTGTAACACATCACGAACATATTCTTTATTTGTTCCAAGAGCAAGAAGTCGTGGAAATTCGCCATCACCAATCACACCAACATAATTTCTTTTTTCATACTTTTCAAGAAGTGAAATTGCAAGTTTTAGGTGAGCACATTCCATTTCAAAATGATCAAACCAAATTTGTTTGATATATTTATCCTTTTCTTCACTATATGCGCTGTAATAAAGATATGCTTCGGTATATTCGTGTAACACCCATTGTTCAAGCCAAGTGCAAGTTGGATCTTTCAAACTTTCATATTGAGTTACGTGTTGTTCTTCAACCATGCCAATTTCAGCATAGAGTTTACGACCTAAATCGTTTTTATACCATTGAGAAATATTCATATAGTAGTTCATTGTTTGTTGTTCA
>JAZONT010000073.1:0-3173 GCA_045654665.1 Candidatus Onthoplasma sp. | reverse complement strand
TCAAGACACTCAATTCATTGTTATCACTCACAGAAAACCAACAATGGAAGTTGTTGATGCTCTTTATGGTGTTACAATGGAAGAAAAAGGTGTTAGTAAAATCGTGTCTGTTAAACTTGCAGACGCAGTTAAAGTTGTGGATGGCGAGTAATATACTTGGTGTATATTACCGCTTTTCTATGCTAAATATAGTATAATTAAGGAGAACAACATTGGGAATATTTAAGAAATTTTTTGATAAATTAAAATACACTTTTAAGCGCACTGAACTTGATGATGATTTCTATGATGAATTAGAAAGCATTTTAGTAAGTAGCGATATGGGTGCTGAAACAGCAATGGACATCATGGATGAACTTAGAGATATCTGCAAAGAAAAACTTATTAAAGATGTTGAAAGCGCGCAAGTTGAACTTAAAAACTTGCTAATTGAAAAGCTTCACGCTAACAAAGTTGAGTTTAATTATCCTTTAATCATTACAGTTGTTGGTGTTAATGGTGTTGGAAAAACAACAAGTATTGCAAAAATGACTAAATATTTCCAAAAAGAAAAGAAGTCAGTAATTCTAGCTGCGGGGGACACTTTCCGTGCTGCAGCAACTGAACAACTTAATATGTGGGCAGAGCGACTAAAAACCAAAATTGTAAAACAAGGAGAAGGAGCAGATTCTGCAGCAGTTGTGTTTGATGCGGTTCACTCAATGAAAGCAAAAGAAACAGATGTTCTTATTGTTGACACAGCAGGTAGATTACACACAAAAACGAACCTTATGAAAGAGTTAGAAAAAATAAATAATGTGGCAACAAGAGAATATCCAGAAGCAAAAAGATTGAATTTAATTGTTCTTGATGCTTCAATTGGTCAAAACTCAATTGCTCAAGTTAAAGCATTTAAAGATAGCGTAAATATTGATGGAATAATCTTAACAAAACTTGATGGAACAGCAAAAGGTGGAGTTGTTTATCCAATCATAAACGAACTTAAAGTTCCAATCATCTTCACAGGCTTTGGTGAAAGCGTTGATGATTTAGCAGTTTTCGACCCCGTTAGTTTTGTAGAAAAGATATTGTTATAAAAGGAGAGTTTATGGAAAATAAAAAAATAGTTGAAATTGTTTACACAAATTGGAAAGGTGTTACTGCAACAAGGCATATAATACCAAAAGATATTTTCTTTGGCTCAACTGAGTGGCACACGGAAGTACAATGGTTGTTAAATGCTTTTGATGTTGACAAACAAGCAGATAGAGCTTTTGCATTAAAAGACATAAAATCTTGGAAGGAAATTTAATGAACATAGAAGAAAGAGTGCAAATTGCAATTTTATCTAAATATTATGGAAAGATGTTAACAGATAGACAACAACATATTTTGAAAATGTATGTTGACAATAATCTTTCATTGGCGGAAGTAAGTGTAGAACTTGGAATTTCTAGGCAAGCAGTTAAAGATGCGCTTGATAATTCAATGACGGCACTCAAAAACATTGAAGAAAAGTTGCATTTTATTTCAAGAGATGTTAATATCAAGCATATTATAGAAGAAAGTCAAAATATTGACACAACAACAAAAATTGAGTTAATCGCATTATTGGAGGACTAAAATGGCATTATTTTCGAACTTAGGCGAAAGATTAAATCATATATTTTCTAAACTAACCAAGCACGGAAAACTCACTTCTCTTGAAATTAAAGAGGCAATGAGAGAAATTCGTGTGGCACTACTAGAGGCGGATGTTAACTATAAAGTTGCAAAAGATTTTTGTGCTCAAGTGAGTGAAAAAGCACTTGGTGAAGAAATTTTAAAAAGTTTAACACCTGGTCAACAAGTAATCAAAATTGTTAGAGATGAATTAACAGCACTCATGGGTGGTGAAAATCAAAAATTGAACGTTAGCCCAAAACCACCAACAGTTATTATGATGTGTGGTCTTCAAGGATCTGGTAAAACAACTCTTAGCGGTAAACTTGCATTGAAACTTAAAAAAGAAGGCAAGAAACCACTACTTGTTGCGTGTGATGTTTATCGTCCTGCTGCAATTGACCAACTAAAAGTGCTTGGAAAATCAATTCAAATTGATGTTTTTGAGAAAGGCACTCAAAACCCAACAAAAACAGTTAAAGAAGCGATTGAATATGCAAATAAGTTTGCGTTAGATACAGTTATTGTTGATACCGCAGGTCGTCTTCAAATTGATGAAAAATTGATGGATGAATTAAAAGACATTAAAAAACATATTGACCCAACTGAAATTTTGCTTGTAATTGATTCTATGATTGGTCAAGAAGCGGTTTCTGTTTCAACAGCATTTAATGATGCTTTGGATGTAACAGGTGTAGTACTTACTAAAATCGATGGCGACACTCGTGGTGGAGCTGCATTATCAATTAGAAGTGTAATCGGTAAACCAATCAAATTTGTTGGTGTGGGTGAGAAGTTAACAGATCTTGAACCGTTTTATCCAGACCGCATGGCATCTAGAATTCTTGGAATGGGTGATGTTTTAACTCTTATTGATAAAGCGCAAGAAGCAGTAGATGAAGAAACTGCAAAGAAAATGGAACAAAAGTTCCGTGAAAACAGTTTTGACTTTGATGATTACATTGAACAGCTTAATTCATTAAAGAAAATGGGAGGGCTTAAATCTGTTCTTGGAATGATTCCAGGTCTTGGCGGAAAACTTAGAGATATTGAAAATCAAATTGATGAAAAGCAACTTGAAAAAAATAAGGCAATCATTCAATCAATGACTGCCAAAGAACGCCAAAATCCAGATATTATTAATGGAAGCAGACGTCAACGTATCGCAAAAGGTGCAGGGGTTCAAGTTAGCGATGTAAATCAACTCATCAAGCAGTTTAATCAATCTAAAGAAATGATGCGCATGATGAAAAACCCAAAGGCATACGGCGGTAAGATGGCAATGATGCGTAAATTAATGGGTGGTTAATATTTATTTTAAACACACATTAATACAACGCATATAAATTTTAATTTATATTGTAAGCTCATGGGCAATTAACGACGTTAAATTTGGGAGAAGCTTCGTCTACAAGCCAACACAAAAACTCTTTTTGTGTTATGAAAATGTTGAAGAACCCTAAGGCGTATGATGGCAAGATGGCTATGATGAAAAAGATGATGGGGGTTTCTAGAACATAATTTTCACATCG
>JAZONT010000072.1:0-3962 GCA_045654665.1 Candidatus Onthoplasma sp. | reverse complement strand
CTTATATTTAAAACATTTCCTTTGAATATGGTTGAAACTAAACTAAAATTTCCAATGCTATTAAATTTGGAAACTAATTTTTGCATGTAGGCAATATCTTTACCAATTGCATACATACCTCCAACCAATGCTCCCATGCTTGTTCCAACAATTAAATCTGGTTTTAACCCATGTTTTTCTAAAACTTTGATTATGCCAATATGAGCATAACCTTTAGCAGATCCTCCACCTAAAACCAAAGCGAACTTTTTCATAATCACCCCATATATGTAATAATATTATATATGATTAAGTTTTTAAAATCAAATAAATTTATATCATTACTGCTTCTTATTATGTGCATAATTATGATTATTAACCCTGCAATTTACGCAAAATCATGTTTAAATGCAATTTCAGTTTGGGGAATGAAAGTTCTTCCACTTATGTTTCCTTTTTTTGTTCTAACTCGTTTAATTTCAACCTTACATACGCCAAAAGATAATTTTATGGACAAGTTTTTTAATAAATTCTACAATTCACCATGTGGATCGTTTGCAACATTTTTCTTATCATCTCTTTGCGGTTATCCAATGGGCGCAAAACTTATTTCACAAAAAGTGGAAAACAATCAAATAACAAGTTCTCAGGCGAAGGGAATGCTTGCTTTTTGTTCTGTAAGCGGACCAATGTTTATTATTGGAACGGTTGGAGTTTCAATGTTCTATAGTTTTAAGGCAGGAGTTATTATTTTAATTTCTAACATTATTGCAAGTTTAATTAATGGTTTATTTTATAAGGATAAAACATTAAATAACAATAAGCAAATTTTTATAAATGTTAAAACTCAAACACTTAGCGATTGCGTTTACGATTCGTTAGTTTCAATTTTAATGATTGGTGCCTATATTGTTTTAAGTTTTATTTTAATTGATATGCTTGACAATTTAAAAATAATATCCACTTTATCTAAAGCAATATGTTGTGTGTTTAACGCTAATCAATATCATAATGTTGTTAGTTCATCAATTAAGGGTTTTTTAGAAATCACACGAGGTGCTTATGATTTGTCACTTTGTGTGGCGAGTTTAAAAATTAAAACAATTATTGCAAGTGGATTAATTGGTTTTGGTGGAATTAGTATTCTTTTGCAAAGCTTAAACTTCTTAAAAAATATAAACATTTCCGTTAAAACAATTTTGAAGCAAAAAACAACACAAGGAATTTTATGTGTTTTAATAACAACTCTTTTGTTAATGTTTATAAAAATTTAAACAAAATGGATTAAAATTAAAAATAGTTTTGTTTTGTTTGACAAAAGTAAAATCAAATTATAAAATTATATTAATAATTTATATAAGGGGTTTTTATGAAAAGGAAAACATTTGAATATTTTCATAAGGATATTAAACAATTAAGAATTGACATTGGTTTTAGATTTGCTTTCACCGCATTGTTTATTATAACATTTGCTTGGCAAATTGTTTCTATGGTGATGATTGAAGTTAAAGGAAGTTTAACACTAATGCAAGGTATTGTTGGCGCAATTGTTTTAATTTCAACATTGTTGTTAAGTTTGGCAACATTTTCTTATGCTTTTAAAGATTTGAGAATTATTTCTGCAATTAAAACAATGGGCAAATGTGTTAGCAGTGTTTCAATTCTTTTCTCAACAAAGAAAACTGGATTTATTAAACTTTATCATCTTTTAGTTCAATTTTTAACTTTAGCTATCTCTCTTGTTTTTGTTGCATGCATAACCTACTCAATTTTAGAAATAACTTATTTGTCTTCTATTTCATATTATATGCCAATGTTATTAACAATCTGCATTGCGGGATACAATTCAATTTATCACATTAAAGACGAAATTCACACACAAAACACCGTTCAAGAACAATCACCTATGTATTAAAAAACACTAGATAATCTAGTGTTTTTTTAATCATCAATAATTTTATTATAAACATGCTCATAAATGCTTGCTGCTAATTCTCTCCACTTTTTGCAAGCAGTTGTTGCATTATGTCGAGTGTCTGTTTTAAGTGACAATGTGAAAATTGATTCAGTTGTTAAAGGCTCTAAAATTTTTAGGTCCACAGTGTAACTTCCATCTTCGTTTTTATATGATTTTGCAATATATTCTTGATTTCTTTTAAATTGAAGTTTGTTTTCACCTGCAAATTGTGCGATATTATCTCTTAGACTTGCAGGAATTCGTGTGTAGAATTGAGATAAACACTCTCTTCCTGCTACAGTTATGTTATATCTGCTTTCATCACTATCTGTGTTTGGTTTGTAAACAAATTTTGATTCAATCAACTGCACTAATAAATCTTTACAATCCATCCAGTTAACCCAATTGTTTTGGCTTGAACATATTTCCAAAATTGAGTTTTCTGTGAGTGGAATTTCCATTTTGTCTAGAACATAGAGAAGGATTAACTTATTCACGGTGTTATCTGGCACAAAATCCATAATTTTAACTCTCCCAAATATTTTTTTGATTATACACCACTTTTAAAAAAAAGACAAGTTAAATATTGCTCTAAACTAATTAAATTCTTTAAAATTTTGCAATTTTTCTAATTAAAAAGAGTGTTCTTTTGGTTGCAAATAAAAATATTAGTGTGTTATAATTCAAAAAAGGAGTTATTATGAAAGAAATTCAAGACCTAAAGTCCTTTAACACCGCTTGCGATGAATTTGTTAGCGGGAAATACATTTTGGCAGACATGAAGATTGCATCAATTTTAAAATTAATTGCAGATGATGAAAAATTAACAAATATTATTAATAGTTGCATGCTTGATTATGATTTTCAAGTTGAATTAAGAAAACTTGCAGTTGTTGGCGAAAATAGTTCAACTCTTTCTCTTCCCTTGGATGATGAAAAAGATATTATTGCTTTCGTTTATAACCTATTATATAAGTTTAAATCTAACGAATTTGATTTGAATAAGTTCTTAACTCAGTTTTATGGCGAGGAGAACTCAAAGCAATATTCTGAATTTGCACGCAATATAATTATTCCGTTTAAAAATGCTATAAACAGCATATATTCAAAACGCCATATTTTGATTGAAACTGATGACTATCAAAATAATATATATAACAAAATCATGGCAACAATTAAACTTATTATTAAAAATGTGGATGCATATAAATTAAACATGAATCAAAAAGAAGAATTTACGATGCTCTTAAATTCACTCTATCTTGCCAGCGAAAAGAACGACAAAAAACTTGTTTACTCTCTCATGATAGGCCTAGACTACTTCACAAAATCAAATAAAAAATCTCGCGTGGCATATTTAAGTTTAGAGGAATGTTTTGAATAGTAAATTAAAAAATGCAAAACTTTTAAAAATTTTTATTAAAAAGTGTTGCATTTTTTTTTAATATCATATATAATAAAAGAGTTGTAATACAACTAGTATTGCCACGAGTGTTGTGGCGTGAGGAAAAAGAGATTTCTTTTAAAAAGTTTGTAAATATTGCAAACTCTAATCTAAAGAGTGTCTCGACGATGTGGCACCATCGCCAAGTGGTAAGGCTCGGGTCTGCAAAACCCTCATCACCAGTTCGAATCTGGTTGGTGCCTCCATCCTTGTTTTTAACAAAAGATAATTTAATATGCCGGTGTGGCGAAATGGCAGACGCACAGGACTTAAAATCCTGGGTCCGTAACAGGACGTGTCGGTTCGACCCCGACCACCGGCACCAAAATTAGAACTAGATTTGCTAGTTCTTTTTTGTTGCAATTTGATTATAAAAAAACTAAATCAACTCCGATTTAGTTTTCTACAATATTGTACTTATGAGCTTTTATCATGATATCTTTCATCTTCATATTGGCAACTTTTGTCAAATCTTCAATTAACAAGATTTGATCTTCGTATTTTTGACCATTCCACTCTCCCTGTGTTGCCTTAATTATATTTTTATCACTCAAAGCATAATGCAAAAATATTTGTTTGTTA
>JAZONT010000071.1:0-18728 GCA_045654665.1 Candidatus Onthoplasma sp. | reverse complement strand
GTTTAGTTTTTGAAATTAAATAACAATTTAAGGGGTAATTATGGTCGAAATTTTTAAGTATGTGGACAAGTTCTTCATATCATTAACCAACTATTTAACATATAATGATATTTTCATTATTTTTGTTGGTTTATCTTTGTTCACAATTTTTTGTGTGTTAATTTTAACTTCGCGTTCATATGAGGCAAAATTAATCAAAGCAATTGATAAATTAAATGTTTATTTTATTGATAATCCACAGATTAATGAAGAAAATTTAGTTGCGTTTAACAACAGGATGAAAGCAAAGAATGTTCCAAAACAATTAAGAAAACATTGGCAACAATTTGTTCTCTATCGCGAAGACAAGGCAAGTGGATATATGTCTTTCGAAAACTGTGTTTCTAATCCAATCAAGAATAGTTCATATAAACGTGATATGAAAGTTATGGGAACTCTTAATTGGATTTTCAGTTTGTGTTCATTAATTTTAAATGCTTACTATTGTTTTGAAACAAACGACATTGCTGCTGCTGTTAGAAGTATGATTTTAACACCGGTTGTGATTTTGCTTTTGAATTACATATTCCACATTTTCTTAAATTTGCGCCATAGTGCAATTGTTAGTGATTTATTCCAAAATTATCAATACTTTGAAGTTAATATAGACAAAGCAACTGAAACACTTCCTGAATATGTTGACTATGAAGTTTTGTTTGATCGTAATGAAATTAAAAAAGGTATTCCAATTCTTTATGCTTATCTTCAAAAGAGAGCAGAAGAAGAACAAAGAGAACTTGAAAGAGCTCGTCTTAGAAATGTTGAACATGAAAAATTCAATTTTGATGATCAAGGTGTTGCTGCTTCTTTAGTTTTGGAAAGAGCAATGCAAGAAGCAGAAAACTACATTGCAGAAAGAAAAAAATATAATCAAGACACTCAACAAATTAACGATGATATCACTCAAGAAGACATGAATTATCGTGAAATAACAAAAGAATACAATCGTCAAATGCAAGTTAGTAAGGAAACATTTGCTAACTTTAAATCTCAACTTGAAGAAGTTTCTTCAACAATTGAAGCAAACTACTTAAAGAAACAACAACAACAAGAATTAGATCGTCAACGTAATCTTGAAAGAGATTTTGACACAGCAACGGAAAGGCATAAAAAGGTAATTGAAAGTTATCAATCTGAACTCGACACCGTTGATGAATTTATTGCTCAAAGCAGAAAAAATCTTGAAGAAGCAATGAAAAGCGAATTTAGTTCATATAGCAGTAAGGTCTATGATGAGGTTAAAAAAGTTGTTGAAGAAAGAGAAAAAGAAAAGTTCACTAAATTAAAACAAAATATTGAAGAATTAGAAGAGCAACTTGTTGCTAAAAATCAAGAGTTAGAGCAGGTTTACACTAAAAATCAATCAATGACTGAACAAATTGATCAACTTAACACCACGGTGGATGAGCTTAGTAAAAAGGGCAAGAAAAACAAGAATAAATTCGCAGATGATGATCAACCTTTTGAAATTAAACCAGAGTTTGTGCCTGCTCCAATTTTAGAAGTTAAGGAAGAACAATCAGAAGAAAGCATTCAAGAACAAAAAGCAAATGATGTTATAGATGATGATTCAGAAAAAGATGAAAATTTTAACACACTTTCTGAATATCAACCGTTAACTTATAACAATGCTGAAAAAGAATATCAACCGTTAACATATGAAGATCGAGAGGAAGAAACAGAATATCAACCTTTGAGTTATGATGAAAATGAAAGTGTTGAAGAAGAACTTGAACCTTTAGATAATGAAGATTTTGTTGAAGATGAAGTTGAAGAAGAAACAGAATATCAACCACTAGAATATCAACCGTTAACATACGAAGATGAAGATGCGGAAACAGAATATCAACCGCTTCAATACAGTCCATTAACATATGAAGATGAAGAAAACGATGAAGAAAATCTTAACGAAGAATTAGATGAAATCTCCACCGAAGAAACAGATGTTAGCATTGAAACAAAGCCTGCATCAAGAAGGGGAAGACCAAGAAAGGTTGTTGATGCAAAAGAACAAGGGGAAAAACGCGGAAGAGGTAGACCAAGAAAAGTAGTTCAAGAAACAATATCAAGTGAGCCAAAACGTAAAGCGGGTCGTCCAAGAAAAGAAAAATCTGATGTTGAACAAAAGAAAGGAAGAGGTAGACCTAAAAAAATTGCTGAAGAAAAAGTTTCTAGCGTTGTAAAGAAAAAAGCGGGTCGTCCAAGAAAAGAAAAATCTGATGTTGTTGAACAAAAGAAAGGAAGAGGTCGCCCTAGAAAGACAGAAGAAACAAAAGTAAGTGCCATTAAAAAGGGTAGAGGAAGACCAAGAAAATTAGCTCAAGAAACAATATCTAGTGAGCCAAAGCGTAAAGCGGGTCGTCCAAGAAAAGAAAAACCTGAAGTTGTTGAACAAAAGAAAGGAAGAGGTCGCCCTAGAAAAACAGAAGAAACAAAAGTAAGTGCTATTAAAAAGGGTAGAGGAAGACCTAAAAAGGTTAATCAAAATGGCAAAGAAGCTGGAAATAAAGAAAAGTCATTAAACGACATTAAAGATATTGATGCTTATTTAAGGGAAATTGATGATGCAATTGCTGCTGAAAACGCTAAACTTGAAGAAACTCAAAAAGAGCTTGCAAAAAAAGCAAAAATAAGAAATAAAAAATAAGGCATTTGCCTTATTTTTTATTAACATTTAAATTTATTTGTTTAATGCTTTTAATAATTCATCCACATCAACTTCATGAACAGCACAAGCCTCTTCCAAACTTTCCATTTGTGAACATGGGCAGTATAAACAATGGAAACCAAAGTTTGATAGAATTTCTTCTGCTTTTGGATGGTTTTCCAAAACATAACTTATTATATCTGTCTTTTTAAATTTAATCATATTTCACCTCTTTATTGCTTTAAGTATAATTCAAAGTTTATTTTAGGTCAACTTATTTTTTGCTATTTTAAGAGTTTTATTCAAACATTGAGATGTGTTAAGAATAAATATATTATTATGTAATGAGCAAAATATGTTAAGTGAGAATTTTAACATATTATCTTGACTATAAGATGATTTAGATATATAATTAAATAAATGTTTAGAACTATTGCCCACAAACTTTTAATGGTTTTATATTTCGTTATTGGTGCTTTAATTTTGGAAGCATTCACTTTTTATGTTCTTGATTTTGGTTGGATGCCTGAATATTTTTGGTATAACCTATCTATTATTCTAACCATTGCAATTTTAGTTTTTATAATTCCTAATTACACGGCTCAATATGTTGTTTACACAGTAATTTTAGGACTGCAAGCAGTGTTGATTTATATTAACTATTCACTAACACGCGTTTATGGAGACCTTCTTTCAATTGAAATGATAAGGTTAATTGATGAAGCTGGTGCAGCAATGACATCAAGTTTTGTTTATTTTGCTGTTGTTTTGGAAATTGTTTTGATCTATGTTTTCATTTTAGTTTTAGGTTTGTTATTGTTGAAGCATTGTAAAAAAGATAAACATGAAATTAAACAGCATTTTTCAATTTTTAGCATTATCATTATTTTAAGCACCCAATTATTTAGTGTTGGTTTTTCTTTGCAAACAAGAGAAAGGATTGATTCTGCAACAAGTATGCTAAATGCTGAATATGTTTTAACTGATGAATTTTTAATGAACACATCTTTACTCAAAACTAGCAGTTATATGAAATTTGGAACTTATGGATATTTTGTAAATATGATTGTTAATGCCATCAGAAATGATGGAAGTGCAATTGAAAAAGCCACAATTGATTATTTTAATTCGGGAACAATCTATGGAAGCGCAGGGAATTCTAGTGATGTGTTTGGTGTTGATAAAGGTAATAATGTTATTGTTGTTATGATGGAATCAATTGAATGGTTTGGGTTTGGAGATGGAAAATATGATCCAACATTTGAAAATTTGGTATATGTGGATGATCAGTTAGAGAAAAAAACATTTACACCTAATATAACAAAATTGTTGTATGGTGATGATTATTTAAATGAAATTCAAAATCCAAGCGATAGAGATTTAGATGACGATGCATTGCAAGCAAGAAACTTTTTTGCAAAATCTAAAACAAACATGAGTGAAGGTCAAGGAATTATTGGAAATTATCCAATTGCTCAAACATTATCTGATATTATTAATCATGGTTCGGGTTCAACATTTGGGTATGCAATGCCAAACATGTTAAAAAATGAAAACTACACAACAACCTATGTTCATTCTCACGATATTTCATTTTATAGCAGGGGAAAAACTCATAATGCTTTGGGCTTTGATTATGTTGTTGGAAAAGACGGTGTGAAAGACAGTGAAGGCAACAAGATTTATAAAGATTTAGAATTTGATAATTGGGACGCAGAGGGTAGATTTGCTAAAAATGCAATTAACTATCTTGTTCCCGATGATAGATCTAAACCTTTTTACACTTTCTATTTAAATGTTTCTTCTCATGGGGCATATGATGCTGATGACAACGAAAAAGATGGCGATGCAATTAAATATTACAATTACATTAAATATGGTGAAGACGATTGCACTTATAATCCAGCTAGAGATGTTTGGGAATTGACTAATCAAAGCAATCCAACTCCAACAAAATGGTATGCAAATGCTTTAACAAACCATCCAAAACAAGCTGAAGAATTGGTTTATTATGAATGTGGTGTTAAAGGTCTAGATGATGCAATTGGTGAAATTGTTGAAAAACTTAAAACGGAAGGAATTTACGACAAAACAACAATGTTGTTCTATGCAGACCACAATGCTTATTATGATAATTTAAGTCATAACATTAAAGGTTTAGATGTTAATAATAACAATGTTAAAGAGTTGAACACAATTCCAATGTTTATTGTGAGTCCTGGACTTAAAAAATACAATGAAGATCACAACGAAAAATTCATAATTAATGATAGATTTTGTTCGGCATATGATGTTGTTCCAACGCTTTTTGACCTTTTAGGTGTTAGGTTTAATGAAAATTTATATTTGGGTCAATCTTTGTTTAAACCTTCGTTTTACGTTGATCATGATAATGAAAAAGATGTTGTTGTTTATTATTCAAACACCGGTGGTTTGTTTGGTGACAATATTTACACTTTTAATCTTCAAACATTTGTTACTTCTGCTAATTACAGCGAAGAAACAATTGAGTTGTTTAAAGCAGAATGTAAAAAAGTTTTAACAAAACTTAACTATTTAACATATTTAAATAAGTATGATTTATATCACAAATTAACAAATATATAAAAAATTAAAAAAAATTTCAAAAACAGTTGACAACGAGTTTTCTTTGAGTTATAATAAACTCGTTTTCAATGCCTCGATAGCTCAATGGTGGAGCACTCGGCTGTTAACCGATAGGTTGTAGGTTCGAGCCCTACTCGGGGCGCCAAATAGACTGCTTATGCGGTCTATTTTTATATTTTCAAACTCTTAATGATTTTAAATTTCTAACATGCTTTGTTGATAAATTTTAAATATAGGTATTGAAAAAACTCTTTTTATGTGATATTATTTATTTATACTTAAGGAGAAAATATGAAATTATCAAAAATTGTTTTAAAGAAAATGGCGGTTGAGTTAAGAACAAAAACAGAAGAACAGCTTCATGACTTATTAAGGATTTATAATTCACAACTTTCAACTTTGAGTGATGAAAATTATGAATATTATAGCAAGGCTTTAAAGCAAAAAATTGAGTTGGTTAAACAAGAAATTTACATTAGAGAAGTTAGTAACTCAAATCAAGTTAATTAAAAACTTAGGACACTTCCTAAGTTTTTTCTTGTGATTATCAGCAAACATATTCAGTTATATAATTTTTATTTGCATTTAAAATTTTTTTGCTCACGCATTTCAATTTAAAAAACTATTGCATTTTAGTTGTTTGTGTGTTATAATACATATAACTATATAATTAAAATTATATAAAATTATATTTTTTTGTTTCAGAGGTGGGTTGATGGCGCACAAAATAGACAATTGTTATCAAGTTATTGACAAAAAAGAAATTAGTTCAAAAGGCTTAAGTGAACTTTATGTTTTTTATAATGGAAAATATTATGAAGTTGCTGCAGGAGATATAAAAATTATAACTAAGCGAACTGACGGATTAATCAGTGGGGTTAGGGAAATTAAAAACACTGCAGATTTAAAAAGCAATCTTAAAAAGTTGTGTGTTTACGATGGAAGTTTGATTGATAACGTTGATGATCCGCAAATTTATCACAAAGGTTTTTTAGTTCCTTCAACTCATGATTACACTTCACAATCATTTCACTCTTATGGTTTAAAAAGAACAGCAAATGTTGAACAAGTTAAAAAGCTTGAAGGTGCAGATAAAGTTCCAAGTGAAGATTCTTATCTTTATGTTCAAATTGGAAATGATTGGACGTTTGTTAGACCTAATAAAATATATTGGTATGATGGGGCAACTCAAAAAACATATATTGATGCAATAATTGAAGGTAAAGATGTGTCAACAATTAATTTCTTTGATGATTTCAACAAAGAAATTGGAAGTATTTACACAGAGTATGAATATAAATATGGAAAAATTATAAAAAAAGAAGTTGTTGATTTTGATAAATTAACAACATCAATGGTTGAAGTTGAAGATGATGGAACAGAAAAAATTCTTAGTTCTGCTAAAATTAATGGAAAATATTCAGATCAAGAATTTGTTAAGTTAGAAGTTCAAGATGAAAAAAAACCAGGAAAAACTAAAACTGCACACAAAATCAAAACAACAAATTATCAAGTTGTGAAAGGTGACGATGAAAATTTATTTGTTGCAGTGAAGGTGAATGACAGTTTGCATTCTCATGTTAAGATGGTGAAAATTGCTGATCTAACTGATGAAAATGGCGATAAAATTGAAAATATTTCCTTAATGATTGGAAAACGTCTTAAAATAAAGGAAAATGGAAAAATTGTTGCATCAACTGAACCTTTAACTTATGAACAAGCAAATTTAAGATTTGATACAATTAAATCCTATCAAGAAACAAATGTTGAGGCAAATGACAACACTTGTTTGCGCCTTAAAGATGGAACATATGTTAAAGAATTGGAAACTGTTCAACCAAGATCTTATAAAGTTGCAGTTGGAGAAGCTTTTGATAAATTCCTTGTTAAACAAAAAATTAAAGATTTAGAAAAATGGGTTGTTGTTGATAAAAACTACTTCACAAAACATGGAAACTCACAAGGGCTTGACAGATCAACCGCAATAAAAATAATTGCTTGCAATTTTAATGACAAAAATTGTTCGGTTGTTCAAATAACTTCTTCTGGTGAGAAAATAGAGCAATGTGGAATTATTAAAAAAATAGCTGGTGTTGAAGACGAAGTTAAAAATAAAAAAGATTTATATGATGCATTTAAAGTTTCATATAAAACAAACAACTATGCGGTTGATGAGGTTTATATTAATGGTCAAAAGAAAGAAGTCGATGCTCCAAACATTAGATATGAATATACAGATAAAATTTTAACCGATGACCACGCGGAAGACTTGCAACAATATAAAGCACTCAAAACCAAAGATCTTTCAATGAAAAATGGTGAAATTGTTGGTGGCGGAAATTATGACATTGGAAAAGGAATTGCAAGTTCATTTTCTGTTTGGGGAAAGGTGTTAGCTTATGGCTACCCTTTATCTATTGTTGCAGGTTTCTTTATTCCTGTTGTTGGGCCAATTGTTGCTGCTGCTTGTTCGGCCGGTTTAGTTGCTGCAATTCCTGGAATTCCAATAGGAAACATGATTTATGGAGCTGTGAAAAATAGAAGTAAAACTTATGTTGATAAAACTGAATATAATAGAGCTGTTGAAGTTAAACAAGCAAGCAAAGCCATTGAAGAGTTATTCAAAGAAAGTCTTAATAAAGATGCTTCTATAGACGCTCAACATTTTGAAAATAAATATTCAGCAATAATGAATAAAATTTTAGCACTTTCTCAAACAACAAGTAATAACAGTTTAAAAATGGAGAATGGAAGTGCAAAAGTTGATTCAAATAATGTTAATTTAGCAAATGAACATAAGAAGGAATATAACAAGAAAAATAAAAGACTTGAAAGAGTTACTTATCAAATTGAAAAATTGAAGAAAAAAGGCAAGTCAATTCCGGAAAGTCTTCAAAATGAATTCGATGCTTTAACACACGATGTTGAACAGCTTAAAAATTCAACAATTGGAACTTCTTATGCTGAGCATCCACAAATGGATAAATTAAAAGAAAAAGCAGAAACAATGAAGCTTATTGTTTATTTGAAAAACTATAAAGATTCGGAAATAGTTCAAGACGCTTTATCAGCATTAACTGCAGAAGAAAAAGATTTGATTAATAATATTGAATTTGACTTAAAGAAAGGCTTATTATTAGATGGCTTCTCATTAAATGTTGAAGATGAAGTTGTTAAAGACTATAAAACTGGAAAAGGATTATATAAATCTTCAACCTGCACTTTTGAACAGTGGATTAACATTAAACATGCAATTTTGAATTTGCAAGGCAAAATTAATAACATTGAATTAGATAAGCCTAAAAACGAAGATGTTGAAAAGCAAATGCAAACAAAAGGCGAAATTGAAAGCATCTATCAAGATTGTTTGAACAAAAACACTGAAATTCAAGCAACTCTAGAATCAGTTTTGGATTATAAATTGAAAAATATAATTTTGAAATTAAGCACTATGTTGGAAACTGACATTACTTCAATTTATGAAGCTGGAATTGATAAAAACAATCTAGAAGAAGTTATTATAGAATTGACAAACATCCAAAACAAACAAACAGAACTTTTGGCAGTTCATGAAAAAGCAAATCATTTAAAAGATGTTTCAATAAAAGTTGATGAAATTAAAACTTTATTTGATAATACTATTGAAGAAATAAACAATAAAGAAGCAAATGGCAAATCAATAATAGAAACAATTTCAACATCTGTAAAGAAAAAGGAATTTGCAGATAAATATAATACCATTACTTCAAATTTTGCAGATTCAATTAATAAAATAAAATTAATTGAAGAAGTAGAAAACTATGAAAATCTTGATGAATTGACAGTGTCTTTAGAAAATGAAAAAACAAACATGGACTCATTACTTGCCAATGCAAGAGAAGAATTAACAAAACAAGATATTAATTTATTAAAAGCAAAAGTTCAAAATGAAGTTGAAAATTTCTTGCAATCAAACAACGTTGCTCAACAAATGTTTGAAACAATCTTCCAATCATCATTTAATGTTACAAATGTTTTAGAAAAAATGGCGGAATCCGCAAATAAATGCAAAACAAAACAAGAAGCAAGAGTTTATGTTGAAAAAGCAAACTATATCGCGCTTATCACTGAATCAACAATTGGTGCGTTCAATATTGTTAACAAAATTAAAACAAACAGCACTAGAGTAGAAGTTGTTAAATGGTTAGACAACATTAGAATAATGCTTTCAGATTTCGATTTGGAAAATGCAAAACTTGAAGAAGTTAAGAAAAAATCAATTGAAATCACTGCAGTTTTTGAAAAGTTAAAACCGTTAGAACCCTCAACAAAAGTTGCTTCTAAAACAAGATCAGCAAAATATGATTCAGCGTCTGCTCAAGCTGAAAGTGATTTACTCAGAGAATTGGTTGATAAAAATTCAAGTATATACACAGCAATAAAAGATATTATCATTCATGAATATGAAATTCAAGATAAATATGACACGGGTCCAAATGCTCGTGAAAAAGCAGCTGAAAAGGCAATTTTAAACTTTGTTACTAAATCGCATGATTATTTGCGCATGGGTGAGAATCTTGATAAGAAATTCAAAACTGGAATGAATAAAATCATTTTAGCTAATGGCAATATGTTAATGGCAAACATAAAAGGTAAAACTGCATAATAAAATATTTGACAAATCAAAATAAATATGTTATCATAAATTTAATCCAATAAGCAAAGTGGCGATTTGCTTGGAAACGTTAAAATGACGTTCGCGTTCTCGGCGTAAAAGAGAAAATAAAGGTGGGTATATCCAATTAGGGTGGAACCGCGGTTGAAAAACAATCGTCCCTAGTCTGTAATTTTACACAGACTAGGGTTTTTATTTGTGTAAAATTCAAATACTCATAAAAAAGGAGGAATTTAAAAAGTGGGTAATTTTGATAAAATTGTAAATTTATGTAAGAACAGGGGATTTATTTTCCCTGGAAGTGAGATTTATGACGGTCTTGCTAACACTTGGGACTATGGTCCTGTTGGTGTTGAACTAAAGAACAACATCAAACGCGCTTGGTGGAAAAAGTTTGTTCAAGAAAGTCATAATTCTTTTGGTGTTGATGCAGATATCTTCATGAACTCTAAGGTTTGGGATGCAAGTGGTCACACTGCTAGTTTCTCAGATCCAAAAATGGACTGTAAAGCTTGTAAAACTCGCCACAGAGCAGACAACTTAATTGAAGCACACAGCAAGAAAACTGTTAATCCAGATACAATGACAAATGAAGAGATGGAAAGTTACATTGCTGATCACAAGGTTGCTTGCCCTCATTGTGGAAAATGTGATTGGACAAACATTCGCAACTTTAACCTAATGTTCTCAACATCTCGTGGTGTTACAGATGAAGGTCAAAACCTAATTTATCTTCGTCCAGAAACAGCGCAAGGTGAGTTTGTTAACTTCCTTAATGTTCAAAGAAGTATGCGTGCAAAAGTTCCGTTTGGTATTGCTCAAATTGGTAAGGCATTTAGAAATGAAGTAACTCCTGGTAACTTTACATTCCGCACAATTGAATTTGAACAAATGGAACATCAATGGTTCTGTAAGGCTGATTCAAGCATGGATTTCTATACTGAGTATAAAAATAAAGCAATGGATTTCTTGCTTTCAATTGGTTTTAAACAAGAAAATTTAAGATATCACGACCATGATAAACTTGCTCACTATGCAAAAGCCGCATGTGACATCCAATATCAATATCCAATTGGTTGGGAAGAGTTAAATGGAATTCACCATCGTGGAGATTGGGATTTATCTCGTCACCAAGAATTTAGTGGAAAGAGCATGTTATATCTTGATCCTTACACAAATGAAAAATATATTCCAAATGTTATTGAATATTCAATTGGTGCAGATCGTCTTACATTAGCAGTTCTTTGTGAAGCGTATGATGAAGAGACATTAGAAGGTGGTGACACTCGTGTTGTTATGCACTTCCATCCAGCAGTTGCACCATATAAGGTTGCTGTCCTTCCACTTCAAAAAAATTTGAGTGAAAAAGCTGAAGAAGTTTACAGAACCCTTTCTAAACACTTCATGGTAACTTATGATGAAGCAGGCTCAATTGGAAAACGATATCGTCGTCAAGATGAAATTGGAACTCCAATGTGTGTTACTATTGACTTTGACACACTTGACAACAACACTGTTACAGTTCGAGACCGTGACACAATGGAACAAATTCGTTTATCTATTGATGAACTTGTTAAATATGTTAGTGAAAAAATAGCATATTAAAAAAATCCGCGTTGTGCGGATTTTTTTATAATTCACATTCAGATTTTAATTTTTCTATTTCTTCTTGGCTTAATTTTGAAGCGGCATTTATTAAAATTGTGTTAGAATGAGAAATTTTTAAGTTTCTTGCATAAGATAATTTTTCAGCACGTTTAACTAAAAGGCTAATCTTTTTATCGTACTGTTTTTTTGTTTCTTCATTTATTTTTAAACTTTGAGTGTAAAGTAATTTTGCATATCTTTTGCCTTTTCTTTTTAGCATAAATAATTGCCATTTAAAAGAGAGGTCATTGAAATCAATTTTCTTTATAGAATTTTCATTTTTAGTAAGAAAAGAAGTGTCTGTCACTCGAAGATTTAAAACATGTGTAATCCTTTCTTTATCGCAAGCAATAACTGAAACACCATTTGGAAAATCTTCAAAACTTTGAGATAAGTTTTTTGGATATTTTCCGGTCCAATCGTATCCAATAGTTTCTAAGAATTTTATAATGTCTTCAGTTTTTGTGTATTTTAAATTTTCCATAATTCCTCCTTATTTAACGTTAACATTTGCAACAATATCAACACTAACTTCTTTTATGAATTGAATTGTTACTTTAAATTCCCCAACACCTTTAATGGTTGGGAAGTCCTTAATTTGATTTTTTTCAACTTTAATTCCATCAGTAATGAGTGCATTTAAGATTTCAGTTTTTGTTATTGAACCAAAAGCTTTACCATTTGCTCCAACATTTAGAGTAAAGTAATAAACTTTATTTCTAATTTTATCGGCAATGTCAAGATATTCTTTAACCATTTCGGCATGGTGGAATGCCTTTGCTTCAACTTGACCTTTGTGGTCGTTAAGATTTGACTTGTTGGCCTCTTTTGCAATTCCTTGACGGATTAAAACGTTCATTGCATAACTTGGGTTAACATCAATTATTTCGCCAGCTTTTCCTTTTCCTTTCAGGTCTTTGATTAAAATAACTTTCACGTTTACAGCTCCTTTACTTTCATTATATATTTTTTTAGCGATTTGTCAAGATTTTATTTCGCATAATTTTAAAAAATGTGGACAAAATTATAATATGGATGTGGTTTGTAGAAAATATAGTTGTGTTTATAACGACAGGGCAAAATGCGCTAGGAAGCATTTAATGGTAAATGATGGCTCAAACTGTGATGATATTAAGGTTGATAATAATGATATTGTTGAAGATGTTTCACGTGATATGTTTGTTCACGAACCGGATATAGCTCCTTATCATCATTGCAAAACGATGTTTATTCAATGCAAAACCAGTGAATGTATTTTTAATCAACACGGAGAGTGTTATTCAAATGGCGTTTTCATAGGCAGTGAAAAATTTAATGCGCCTTGCAATAGTTTTGTTCCTAGGTGAGCAACCTTCTTCTTTAATCGTTTAAACATGGACTTTTTAAATGTGTGAGAAATCTTATTTTTATTTTAAAAAATCTTGACATTGTGGTAATAATATTATACAATGTAAATATGAAAATAAACGCTTTAGCACTATTATTACGCTAAAGTGCCTATAAATTAGGCACAGTGTTTTGGTTGTGCTTTAAAAGTAATTTGACAGCATAACCGCTGTCGTTTTTTATTTTTTTAGGAGAAATTATATCTGATGATATAAAAACTTCTAAAATTTGCTTGCCTAAATGCAAGCATTGCGCATTCAAATTTAAGGAGTTTAAAATGGATTATAATCATCAAGAAATTGAAGCAAAATGGAAAAAATATTGGGAAGAAAATAAAACCTTTAAAACGGATGTTTGGGATTTTTCTCGCCCTAAATTTTACGCTTTAGATATGTTTCCATATCCTTCAGGCTCTAAACTTCACGCGGGTCACCCTGTTGGTTACACAGCAACTGATATTGTTGCAAGAATGAAGAAAATGCAAGGATATAATGTCCTTCATCCAATGGGATTTGATTCTTTTGGTCTTCCTGCTGAACAATATGCTGTTGACACAGGCAATCATCCAGATGGATTTACTCAAAAAAATGTTGAGTTTATGATAAAACAATTGTCGGATTTGGGTTTTTCGTATGACTGGGATAGAGAAATTAGAACAAGTGATCCAAAATTTTATAAATGGACACAATGGATTTTCAAAAAACTTTATGAAGATGGTCTAGCAAGATGTGAGGAAATTCCAGTAAACTGGTGTGAAGGTTTAGGTTGTGTTCTTGCAAACGATGAAATTGTTGATGGAAAAAGCGAAAGAGGAGGATACCCTGTTGTTAAAAAGAACATGAAACAATGGGTTATTGATATTCCAAAATATGCCGACAGATTGCTTGAAGGGTTGAATGAAATTGATTGGCCAGAATCAACAAAAACAATGCAACGAAATTGGATTGGTAAGTCAACTGGTGTTGAAGTTGAGTTTGAAATAGTTGGTGGTGGAAATTTTTCAATTTTCACAACTTGTATTGAAACTATTTATGGAATAACTTTTATGGTGCTTGCTCCAGAGAATAAACTTGTTCTAGAATTAAAAGATCAAATTCAAAACTGGGATGAAGTTGAGGCTTACATAAATGAAACTGCAAAAAAATCAGATATGGAAAGAACCGAACTAAACAAAGGAAAGTCTGGATGCGAATTGAAAGGTGTAAGTGCAATCAACCCTGTTAATGGCAAAAAGGTTAGAGTGTTTATTGGTGATTTTGTTTTGGCAAGTTATGGAACAGGTGCGGTTATGGCTGTGCCTTCTCATGATCAAAGAGATTTTGAATATGCAATTGCGCACAATATTGAAATGATTCAAGTGATAAGTGGAAGAGATGTTTCTAAGTGCGCTTTTGAAAAACAAGACTATCTTGGAAAAGGTTGCAAATTAATTAACAGTGAAGAATTTACAGGATTAACAGTTGAGGAAGCAAAGAAAGCAATAACTAAAAAATTGGTTGAAATGGGTGTGGCTAAAGAAACTGTAAATTACAGATTGCGTGAATGGATTTTTGCTCGCCAAAGATATTGGGGAGAGCCAATTCCTGTTGTTCACTATGAAGACGGAAAAATTGAAACATTAGAAGATGAAAAATTACCTTTAACATTACCTGTTTTAGACGATTATAAACCAGCAAAAGATGGAAGCAGTCCTCTTGCAAAAGCAACAGATTGGGTTAATATTAATATAAACGGCAAAAAAGCAAAAAGAGAAACAAACACAATGCCAGGAAGTGCTGGATCAAGCTGGTATTTCTTAAGATATATTGATCCCAATAATGATAACGAAATTGCCAATGCGGAATTAATCAAACACTGGATGCCGGTTGATTTGTATGTGGGAGGACCAGAACACGCTGTTGGTCATTTACTTTATTCAAGAATGTGGAACAATTATTTGTTTGATAAAGGCTTGGTTCCATATAAAGAACCATTTAAAAAACTTGTCCATCAAGGAATGTTATTGGGTGCCAATGGAATTAAAATGGGTAAAAGACACCCTGATTATGTGGTTGGAACAGATGAGGTTGTTTCAAAATTCGGAGCTGACGCATTTAGATTGTATGAAATGTTTATGAGTCCACTTGAGGAATCTAAACTTTGGAACAACGATGGAATTGTTGCTGCTAAGAAATTTATTGATAGAGTTTGGAGAGTTTATCAGGAAAAGAATATTTGTGGTTATGAAAATAAAAATCTTGATATGATATATCATCAAACTGTTAAAAAAGTAAGTGAAGACTTTGAAACACTCAATTTTAACACAGCAATTTCTCAAATGATGATATTTATGAATGCTGTTCAAAAAGAAGATGTTTTCCCTAAAGTTTATGCGGAAGGATTTGTGAAGTTGTTAAATCCAATTTGTCCATTTATAACTGAAGAATTGTGGGAACAACTTGGTCATAATTCAACTATCGCAAATGAATGTTGGCCAAAATATGATGAAAAATATTTGGTGGAAGATGAAATTGAAATTCCAATTCAGGTTAATGGAAAACTTCGTGGAAAAATTAAAGTTAATAGAACTGCAAGCGAAGATGAAATTAAAGAAGTTGCACTCAGTGAAGTTAAAGATTATGTGGCTCAGGGTGTTAAGAAAATTATTTATATTCCAGGAAGAATTTTCAATATTGTGGTTTAATCATTCAAAAAGATATGCGCATATGTGCATATCTTTTTTAATGACATTTGTTTGACTTATTATTATTTTTTTAGTAATATCTAATCATAAGGAGAACACTAATGAATAGAGACAAAATCTATGTTATTATTCCAGCATTAAATCCTGATGAAAAGATGATAACACTTATTGATGATTTGAATAAAGATGGTTATAAAAATATTCTAATGGTTGATGATGGAAGCAAAGAAGAATGTAAAAAATTCTTTAAGGAAGCTTGTGAAAAATATAATTGTGAATTAATTTCACATTATCAAAATATGGGAAAAGGTAGAGCATTAAAATATGCTTTTAATCATTTGTTAACAAGCGATAAAGAATTTTCTGCTGCTGTAACAGTTGATTGTGATGGTCAACACAGCCCTAAAGATGTGTCAAAACTTGTTAATAAATATGAAACTTCAGGCGACAACAATTTAATTTTGGGTGTTAGAGAATTTGATAAAAAAGTTCCACTAAAAAGTAGTTTTGGCAATAAAATGACAAGAAGCACAATGTCTATGTTTTGTGGTGTTAAAGTTAGTGATGCAAACACAGGGCTTAGATTATTTCCAAAACCAGTGATGGCAAAGTTTTTAAACACATCGGGAGACAGATTTCAATATGAAATTAACATGCTTTTAGAAACAAAAGAAAAAGAAATTGGTATAGTTGAAGTTCCAATTGAAACAATTTATTACGAAAACAACAAATCAACACACTTTAGACCAATTGTTGACTCTTTTAGAATATACTCATTATTTTTTAAGTATATTTTTGCATCGGTTTCATCATTTGTTTTAGATTTTATTTTATACGCTTTATTTATTAAGTTAACAAAAGATATAAGTTTTATGTCTTATATTTTATTGAGTACGATTTGCGCAAGAGTAATTTCAGCAACTTACAATTTTGCAATAAATAAAAAGCAAGTGTTTAAAAGTGATCAGAGTGTGTGGAAAACTGCGTTGTCTTATTTTGGTTTAGCGGTCTTCACAATGATGGCATCAGGCATTTGTGTTGATGTTCTTGTTAGGTATTTATCATTTAATCTCTATTTCACTAAAATTCTTGTTGATGGTATTTTGTTTTTGCTTAATTTTAAAATTCAAAGAGATTTTATTTTCACAAAGAGGAAAAAGTAAATGGGATATTTTGCAGGTTTAATATTAATAATGCTTTTAACTTTTAGTTTTGCTCAAACACTAAAAAGAAGTTTATTATATTGTTTGCCATTTTCAATACTATCTATTGTTTCGCTGTTATATATTTTTGGATTGTTTACAATTTTAAATATTGGGGCATACATAACTGCTGGTTTAATAGTTGTGTTCTTTATTGTTGTTTTAATTTTAACAATAAAGAAACACAATTTAAATGTTAATTTTAATAACTTCCCATTCATAATATTTTGCGTGATATCAATTTTGCAATTTTTTGTGTTAAAAAATAGAGTATTAGATGCTTGGGATGAATTCTCTCATTGGGGATCTATTGTTAAAAATATGTTTTTATTTGGCAATTTTGGCAATATTGATATTCCAGTTTTATTTCCAGGATATCCGCCAGCAACGGGTGCTTTTCACTCATTCTTTATGTTTTTAGGCAATAAGTTTGTTGAGGGATATTTATATATGTCCATGAACTTGTTGAGTTTAAGTTTGATTATGCCAATTTTTGAGAAATTTTCAAACAAAATAACTATTACAAATGTATTGATTTTGGCAATAGGAATTTGTGTTCCAATGAACATGTTTAATGATATTTATGTTGATATATTTTTAGGTTTATTAATGGGATATATCGTATATACATATTTCTTGAGTGAGAAGATAGACTCTTTGTTGATTGTTAATTTGAGTTTGGCTTCTTTAGTTCTTTGCGCAACAAAAGAGGCAGGGCTTGGAATTTGCTTAATTGCTTTAATAATTATATCAATCGATTTACTGTGTTTTAGAAAACATGATTTAAAAGAATTTCTAAGTAAAAAAAGAAATTGGTTTATTATAATTTTGCCAATAACTGCAATTTTATTTGCTAAAATTTCTTGGACCATATATAAAAATGTTTTTAACTTAATTCCGGCATGGAGTACCTCTGCAATTACCTTATCAGGTGTTATTAATTATTTGTTTAATCCAAATAGTTTTCAAAAAACAGTTACTTATAAATTCTTTACATCTCTTTTAGGACAGTCGATAATTATAACTTTTGTTGTGGTTTTGTGCTTCACATTATACTTATACACAAGTTTTAAAACAAAAAAATACAAACGAGATCTAACTAACGCGTTTAGTATTTTGGGTGGATTTGTTGTTTATGCTGTGTCTTTATTAGTTTTATATATTTTCACATATTCCGAATACGAAGCTTTAAATTTAGCAAGTTTCAACAGATACTTTTCAACTTATTTAACAGCACTTATAATGATTACATTTGTTAAGATTATAACAACGAAACGGAATAAAAATAAATCAAAAACAAATACGGTTAAGTACGGAAAAATTACAACTGTTGTGTTAATGATAATTTCTGTCATTGTAATTCCTTCATTATGTCTTATGGGCGATGTGATTAATTATGGAGATATAAATGATAGACAATCTTTAAAAGATTTCACAAATTTCACAAAAACTCTTGATGCAAAAAATGATAAAGTTTATTATATTTATTGCAATTCAAAGGGGAGAGAATGTCTTAAAGCTCGTTTTGAGGTTGCACCAATAAAAATGAATGTTGATACTGAAATTGGAGCTTATTCTTGGAGCCCTGGAAGCTCAAGATATGATGGTGATATTTGGAGTTGGAATGTTTCAGCAGATGAGTGGGAAAAGACTTTAATTGCACATAACTTTACTCATATTTATCTGCATAATGTGGATGAAATATTTATAAATACTTATAGTGAATTATTTGAAAGTGTGGAAAGGATTTCAAATTATTCAAGATATAAAATTGTAAAAATCAGTGAAAGCGATATAAAAATTATTAAATTATAAAAAACGCCGATTTGGCGTCTTTTAGTTGTGTATATTATCAAACATAAT
>JAZONT010000070.1:0-7782 GCA_045654665.1 Candidatus Onthoplasma sp. | reverse complement strand
GCATAATGATATAATCTTGATAGTACTATATAGAAAATAGTGTGTTTTGCAATTAATATTTTACTTATAAATCAACACATTAGGCGAATTTATTGTTTGACTTTTGTGTTATTTTTAATGCGCTAATAAAGGAGGAAATATGAAAAAGAAATTATTTGGAAGTTTTTTAATGGCTGCAGTTTTAATTGCTGGATTTTTTGGTATTAACCTTAAAGCAGATAATGTTAAAATTGCAAGCGTTGAAGCGGTTAGCGAAAATGTGAACTATGCAGATGTGCATTCTAGTTCTTTGTTTGCTAACGAAACTACTGTTCGTCAGTTTGCATCTTTTGACAATGGCATTATTTCTTCTAATATAAAGACTACAAAAACTCAATATTTTTACTATTATATTGATGGCCCAGATATTGAAGAAATCAATGTTACTGGAAATGAAACAAGTGTAGAGGTTAAAGACGGAGACGAATTAACTTATAGAGTAGAAAAAAAGATAAAAACAACTACATTGTCGTGGTCTGGCAAATCTGAATCTTGGTCTGATCCGGAGAATGTGGCGTCTGGTGATTTCAAAGTTAGAGTATTTAACTATGTTAATGTTACAAACACCGAAGGTGTTAAAAATCCAACAATAGCAGGGTATTTCGAAGAAGAAAGTGCAGGGGTTTATAAGGTTAACACTAACGGAACAATTACTTTAGATTTTGGAAGTGATTATTTAGATTACGATACCGCTATTAATGATGAGGGTTTTGATGGTCAAATTTATAGTGTAAGTGAAATTAATGAAGATACTAATATAAATATTAATCGTGTTAAGTTAAGCAATGCTCAAATCAATTTTGATGAATCAACACTTGCAAGCATTAAAAATGGCGAAATCACTTTAAAAATTAATGATAGAGTTATTACAGAAACAGATGCAATTAATTTTGTTACAGAAAATGAAATTGTAAATATTGTTGCAAAAGCAAGCAAAGAATTCAAAATTGATGCTTTCAATTGTGACGTTGATGGATTAACTGAACTTGGTGATTATGCTGAATACAGTGTTTCATTTGAAGCTGAAACAAAAGGAATTTATAACTTTTCAGTTGATGTGAGTGATGCAACAAACTCAATCTCTTGTAACAAAGATAATGTTAAAATTGAAATAGATGGCGGTAGGGCAAAAGATCTTGTTGAAGTTCTTCCAAGAGACAGTGAAGTAACACTTATTATTAAAGCTGCCGACAATGAATATATTTCTAATTTCAATGTTGAAAATGCAAATATTACAAACACAGAATATGATAATGGTGATTTAAAAATCACATTTACAACTAGTGTTTGTGAAAATTATGTTCTTGATTTTGAAAGAACACCAATTTTTGAAGCAGAAGAAAATAATGTTGAAATTAACATTTATGACGTGTTGTTAATGCACGAAGGTGATGAAGAATATAAAAAGGCAACATATAACGCATTATTTGATAATGTTTTCTCAAACAATATTGATGGTTTAACTGTTGAAGATGTTAAATTTGAATATCTTGCAGGTGTTTATCCTATAAGCTCATACAATCTTGAATTTTATTTCCCTCTTGAAAAAAATTCAGCAACAAATAGAGATGAATTAAAAGATTATGTTGAAGAAAGATATGGAAAATTAGCCACATATTTAATTACTCAGGAAGTTGCAAATGAAATTATTCCAATTCTTCACAGATTTGGAACTTCAGAAACAGGGTTAGAAACTGTTAAACTTATTTACTCATCACAAGATGAAAAATATAAGGATGTTGAAATTTTAGGTTCTGTTGCAACTGTTGATCTTAGAGAAGTTGTTACATTAGATATTAATGAAACAGTTTCAGTTGTTTACGCGTCTTATGATGAAGAAACAATTATGGAAAAGATTTTAGAAAACAAAGGTGGAGTTGTTGTTGATGGCGAGCCTAAAATGGCAAATCTTAATGCAGAATTATCACTTGTTGAATCTGTTGTTGGAAAAGACGCTGGCAGTTACACTACAACAATCACATTTAATAGTGGAAATTATTTCTATAAATGTGAAGATAGAATAGTAACAATAAACGTGGAAAAAGCAGACGCAATAGTGGAAGTCACAAGCGGTGTTGTTAACTATGAATTAGTTGAAAATGGCACTCTTAATAAAGAGTATCTTCTGAATGTTCAATCAACAGTGCTTCCTGAAGATAAAGTTGATAATGTTTACTTTGTTATGGGCTTAGATGTTATTAATGAAGAATTGATTGCTAAAGTTGATTTAAACAATATGATTTCAACCAATAACGATGGATTCTTGGGTGGTTTAGTCGATGGCGGAATTAACGCATTAATTAGTGGCGCAATCAAAGGTGCAGATCCTGATGGTGACGGTTTAACTTTAGTTGAATTTGTTGATTTCATTGCTAGTGTTAATAGTATAATAAATAAAAACGAAAGTAGCGATTTAACTGTTCCATATATAGAACAATTAACAAGTGTTTTAGAAAAAATAAGCGAAACAATTGATGTTAGAATTTTCGTTGTGAGTGATGGTTCAGATATTACTCCAAATCAACATGGTGTTTATCTTGTTGGTGCGGTTACAACTGATAAAAATTACAACACAGCTCTTGATATTGGTTATTTAGTTATTTCTGTTGAAATGCTCAACGTTGATTTTGTGGCAAACAACAAAGAAAACAATTTGAGAAAATTTGAATATGATGGAACTCCAAAAGCAATGCATGCTGAAGCATATGATATTAATAAAGAAGTTGCTAGTGGAGATATGGAATATTATTACTTAGGCATCCAAACAAATGGAAAACTTTATGCTAGCAATGAAGCACCAGTAAATGCTGGGTCATATGCAGTTTACGCAGTATTCAGCAACGCAGTTGAAGGTGGACTTCCAAGTCAAGTTGGTTTTGGAATGGGTGGAATGATAATCATGCCTTCGGACAATGCTGAAGTTGTTGCTTATGACAAAACAGTGTGTTTCAATGGTCAAGAACATAACATCGACTATGTTGTTCAAGAAAGTTTTGATTATGTGATTTTTGTTGAAAGCAATGAAAAAGTAAACATTGTTTTACCGAATTCTTGGTGTGTTATTTTAGAAGAAAATAAAGATGAAATCATTAACACTTTAGAAAAAAATTTATCTAAAGAGTATTTATCTTATATGAAGGGTGTTATTGAAAAATTTGTATTTAAGGATGTTGTGTTAAACGACATACTACCTATTGAGACTGGGGAATATGCGATTTCAGTAATAGCTGTTAATCCTAATTTCAAACCTGTAATGATTCAAAAAACTTTAACAATTAAAGAACATAATCTTACTTATCATAAAGGAGTGTTGCCAACTTGTTTAGATAAAGGTATAGCTGATTATGAAACATGTTCAGATTGTGATTACAATACTTATAGCGAACTTGATGCCCTTGGTCACTATGAAGTTGTTGATCAGGCTGTCATTCCAAGTTGTTGCAAAAAAGGTTTAACTGAAGGAAGACATTGTGAAACTTGTGGAGAAATCTTTGTTGAACAACAAATAGTTGACAAACTACCACATTTATTCGGTGATTGGTATGTGATATTGCAAGCAACTGCAACTAAAAATGGTTATTATGAAAGAGTTTGTTCTGCTTGTGGTTTTCACGAATTAAAAATGATTTTAGCATATGGAGATGATGAAGTTGCAAATATTGAAGTGATCGCGGGATCTGACGGAAAGGTTATTGTAGAAGACTCAACTATTGATGAGGCAATAAAAGACATCACTGAAACAGATTCAAAAGTTGTTGTTATAAAATCAAACAATGAAGACACAAAATTATTCAATGTTGAAATTAGTTCTTCTTCAATGCAAGAAATTATTGAAGCTAATAGTTCATTAACAATTAAAACTTCAGATATTTATGCAACATTTGATAAAAATGCGTTAAGCACCATTTTAGAGTCTACAAATGGGGCTGACAACATTTCATTTGATCTTAGAATGATTGAAAAAGACAAATTAAATGAAAAACAAAAAACTTCTCTTGAAAATCTTAAGGTTGCTGGAGTAATTAGTGCGCAAATTATTTCTGGTTCAGATGTTATCTCAAGTTTTGGAAATGGAAATGTTCAGGTTAGAATTCCTTTTGAATTGCCAGAAGGTAAAACAGCAAATGATTACAAAATAATGTATGTTGCTAACGATGGAACAATTGAAGAAATTGACACTATTTATGTTGATAGTGACTTGGTTGTTGAGTTGAGCCACTTCTCGCAATATGTGATTGTTGATGTTTCCAAAAATGAAACTTCAAGTTTAATAACAAATAACATTAATTCAAATCTTATTGTTTCAGCGTCGCTAGTAGGTGTGATTTTATTGATTGGTTTAGGTGTGATGATTGTTGCGACTAGAACAAAGAAAAAAAGATTATCTGTTGATTTCCAATCTCTAAACAAAGATTAATTAAAAAACTATCGGGTATTAGCCTGATAGTTTTTTTTATTAAATGTTCTATATGAATTATTAAACAAATTTACAAATGTGTAGTTTAAAGACTTGCGATGATGAAATATCAACCTTAAAAATATGGCGTAAAAAGCAGGATTTCAGGCAAAAAATGGACACTAGCATCAGAGTTAATCTCATAGATTCAGATGCTTTCATTTTTGCGAACGATGATGGCAGTGTTAAGACATATTCAGGGTGTAGAAAGATTTTCGGTAGATTTATTGAACGCAACAGATTGCAAAAATACAATATTCACTTTCATGGATTAAGACACACCTTTTCAAATATGCTTTTTGAAATGAATGAAAATCCGAAAGTTATCCAACAACTGCTAGGGCATCGTGATGTGAAAACAACTATCACAGTGTATAATTCTGTGGATAGCGAGTATGTAAGGCAAGCAACCGATAAATTGAATGATAAAATTAAAAATGAAGAAATCTTTGCCCAAAACAAACAGATAGAAAATGAAAAGCAAGAACAAAAGAAAAGTGCGTTAGCTGAAATGTCTGATGAAGAATTTGATGACATGTTTTTTGATCTATTAGAAGAACGCAAACGAAGAAAACAAAAACAAGATGATATGGAGATGTGAAAATATTAAATATTGTCATATTTAGGGTTAAATTTATAATTCTTATGTTAATATGCAAACAAAAAAGGTTGGAGAGTAATTTCTTCAACCTTTTGCAATTTTTAAGGAGTTATGTTATAATATGGGTGTACTTGATGATTTAATAAAGGTTGATGAAAACGGAATTGTGAAATTCGCTGGATGGGTTGAATGGAAGCATATTCCAGCGGGTCTCTTACATTGTCCAGTTTGTTTAGCTTTAGATAAATGTTGGTTTAATAACATTCTAAAACCAGCATTACCACAACATGAAAAATGTCATTGTGTAGCACTTTCTATTTCTAGACCAATTGCAAATGTTAATGCAAAGGCGGAATGTGATTTGGCAAAATTTACAAATTATATCTTTAGTGATAAATATGCATGGAATGGCAAAAGAGATTTATTTCATCTATTAGGCTTTACAATTGAAGATTCTGAATATTTAAAAGAAGAATATGAAAAACAAGCAGTGCAAGAATATTGCAATAGTAAGTACAAGTTGGCGAAACTTGATATGCAGGGTCAAAGAATCAATATTGAAATAAAGTTTGAAAGAAATGGTAGAAATATAATTTTCGAATCTGGTTGGATGGTAAGACCTCAAGGAACTATAACAAATAATACACCATTGGCTGATTAAAGGAGAAAACATGAAATATTTAGATTTGGTAGAATTAATAAAAGAAAAACCAGCTTATAAAAAAGCTGGGGTTAAGGTTGGCGACTTCGGGGCTGTCATGAGCAAACAACCAATTAATGGAAAATGGCAAGTTGTATTTTCTGAATTTTATACGGGGAAGGATATTGCGGATATTATGGTTGCTGAAGAAGATTTACAAGTGCACGAACTTGTTCCAAAAGATAAATATCCACAAAAGAAATAAAATAAAGGAATTATATTAGATATAATAAATAGTGATTATATGAAAAACAAAATTATTGAATTTAATAATTTATATAAACCAGCTCTTGAAAGGGTTGAAGAAATAAGAAAAAATCTTGGAAGGCATTGTGTGGATCATGCCTTAGTGTTTTTCAATAATCATCATATAAGAATTGATAACAAACCAGAACGGATTGAATATCCAATACCTATTATCATATGTAAATTGAGTGGCATACAAACAAAAATTGGATTTGATATTGCAACAAATAAAGATTATATAGGATTTGTTAAATTTACATTTAATAAAGAACAATTTTTAATCTTCAATTTTGACGCAATAAAAACTTTCAAATTTGAAGTATATGGAGACTTGTTTTGTAAAGAAATAGTTAATTTAAAAGGTTTAAAAGAAGTTAAAACTAATGTGATGAACCCAAGAGAAAATTTTGCATATATTAAGATTAAAATTTCAGTCATAGAACAGATCATAACTATTATTAACAACTTATCAGATATACCTCAAAAGAAATTCTCAATGCTTTCCTATGTTTGTGATTGTGGTAATCAAATAACAGTTGAATCGGATAATGGACAATGTTTAATTTGTGGGAAAGATTCTCCTCATAGAAAAATTATTAAAGCCAAATGTCCAGTTTGCGCTCAAACTATATTGTTAGATAAATTTCGACATGGGGAATGTGAAAATTGTGGTTGGCTTATTGATAAAATGAGTACAAAATATCGTAGCAGAGTAATATATCCCAACTTGATACCATTAAATAAGGCAAGAAAATTATATATTGAAGGCAAACCCTTTAAACCTGATTTAAATGATTTCCTTGAAATGTTATACTTTTATAGTGAAGTAGAGTTTTGGTATAAGGGATTAAATTGTTGCGTGTTTTTAACAAGCAATCCAAAAGGTAAAATTGAATTTGGTTGGAGTCCGGAAAATGAATATTATTTTTCTGACAAAGAAGACTTTATTCAAAATGCAAAAATCGGCGATGAATTTGTAAGAGATATTTGGGATAAGGTGGAAGACCCTAGCTATATGTAAAAAAATAACACAAAAGAGGTGAACAATGAGTCATTATTCAGATATAGGATTTGAAATTGAAAACAGTAAGGATGTCATTAAACTTTTTAACAACATTGTTTCAAATCAAAATATTGATAGATGGGAGTATTTTCTTAATGATGATATTACTCTAACAATTTTTAATATACGAAATATAAGATATATTGCTAAATTAAACAACAAAACACATCAGATTATATCGTTAAGTTTAGGACATGATAATTTAAATGTATCAGAGTGGAATTTGTAGAAATAATAAATAACGAAACTTTTGAATTTAACAATATTATGGTTGAAAAAGAAGGAATTCCTTTTTGGTTTTCATGTGCCAATGCTGAAGTTTTTGAATTGAAACAAAATGATAATATCAAAATAAAGATTGCTAGTTTTGCGGAATCTATAAAAATTAAAGACAGTGAAGAAGACTGTATAAATAGTGAGAAATTTGCAATGGCGGATGAAAGTTATATATCAAATTTTGAAGGAAATCAAAGCTATGCTTTTGTGAGCGGTATCATTAAAAATTACAAATTGGAAAAGAATCCTCTTACATATTGTTCTTATTATACAATAGATTTTGATTGTTTAGGTTTGCATTTTAAAGCACTTGTAGATGAAAAGGAAATTAATAAAGAAGATTTACAAGTTGGCAAAATTATATGTGGAAATTTTTGGAATACAGCACTTATTGAAAAATA
>JAZONT010000069.1:0-6363 GCA_045654665.1 Candidatus Onthoplasma sp. | reverse complement strand
ATAAATATAGTATAAATTGGAAAGATTATTTTATAAAATAAATTAATTTCTTTTTTTAAATACAAAAATGTTAGTGCAGCTAAAGAAGTGAACACAAAAACAGCAAAAAAATTACAATTAATATAACACGCATTAAATCTTATAATGTTATTGGAATAATAGAAAGCAACTTCAAAATCATATATGCCCCTAAAAATTAGTCCAATAAAACCTATTATTGCCGAAGATATAATGGCAATGGTTGTGATTATTGAAAATCTTTTAAAATCATAACATTTTCTATAAGTAAAAACGAAGAACAATGTAATGCTGGCAGTTGCCATGAATAAAATATAGTCTATTCTCGTAGAACCTATGGGCAACAACACATACAACACTGGAATTGTGGCAAGAAGTAAAGATTTCCAACTAAAAATAATGTCTTTATTTAACACATCTTTTAAATATTTTAATCCCCACCTTAAAAATATAACACCATAAACTATTAAACCATAATCAAACACAAACCAAAACAATGTTATGAAGATAAAATAATATAAACCATTCTCAGGTCTTTCAGAAAATATGGCAAAAACACAAACTATTACAGGTAAAATATTTAAAATTGGAAAAACAAAACTAAGAAAAAGTGAAAATGAAATAAACAAGCTCTTAAAAAGGAACTTTAAATAATACTTATTATTGTCTTCATCTTTATTGTTTTTATAAAACTCAACATTTAAAAACCAATTGTAAAATCTCTTAAATATATTTGTTTTAGCCTTATTCATATGTAAACCTTTTAAAAATTATTTTCTCCAAACCATTTTGTTAACAACTGTTGTGTAACTTTGAATTAGTTTAACAACTTTATTAGAAACATCATCAACATAATTTGGAACATCTAATCCCCTATCGCCACTTTCTTGCATAGAAACAGCCAAATCAACTGCTTGCAAAACTTCATTTTCAGTAATTCCTGCTAAAACAAAGTTGCCTTTATCTAAAGCTTCTGGCCTTTCAGTTGAAGTTCTTATGCAAACAGCAGGAAATGAGTGGAAGAACGAAGATTCTTCCGGCAATGTTCCACTATCTGAAACAACACAAAAAGCGTTTAATTGCAAATTGTTATAATCTGAAAAACCAAAAGGTTTTAATTGTTTAACAAGTGGATGGAACTTGAAATTTCTTTTCTTGATGTAATTTGCACTTCTTGGATGAGTTGAATAAATAATTGGCATATTATATTTTTCTGCCATCTTATTTATAGCATTCATTAAACTCATAAAGTTTGCTTCATTATCAATGTTTTCTTCTCTGTGAGCAGAAAGCAAAATATATTTTCCTTTTTCTAACCCTAAAGTTTCCAAAACTTTGCTGGAATGGATTTTTTTCAGGTTTGCTCTTAAAACTTCCGCCATTGGTGAACCTGTAACAAATGTTCTTTCTTTTGCTGTTCCTTCATAGTTTAAATATCGCCTTGCGTGTTCACTATAACACATATTAACATCACTAATATGGTCAACAATTCTTCTGTTAGTTTCTTCTGGAAGATTTTCATCAAAACAGCGATTTCCCGCTTCCATGTGGAAAATTGGAATATGTAATCTCTTTGCACCAATAACTGATAGGCATGAGTTAGTGTCACCTAAAACCAAAACAGCATCTGGTTTAATTTCTGACATCAACTTATACGATTTTGCAATAACATTACCCATTGTTTCGCCCAAATCTGAACCAACAACATTTAAGTAATGATCAGGAGCTCTAAGCCCTAAATCTTCAAAGAAAATTTGATTTAATTCATAATCGTAATTTTGACCAGTGTGAACCAATGTTAAATCAAAATACTTATCACATTTTTTAATAACTTCACTAAGACGTATAATTTCAGGTCTTGTGCCAATAACAATCATTAATTTCAACTTACTCATCTAAACCTCCAAAAAGTATGTGTCTGGATTGTCTTTATCAAAACACTCATTGCACCAAATAAAGAACACCATGTCATCATCGCCAATATTTTTAATATTGTGAGTGTAGCCACAAGGAATATCAACCACTCTTATTTCATCGCCAGACACAACATATTTAATAACTTCATTTGAAAAAGGTTGCCTAAAACGGATTTCAGCCCTGCCTTTAACAACAATAAACTTCTCATTTTTGGTGTTGTGCCAATGGTTTCCTTTTGTTATTCCTGGCTTTGCAATGTTAACAGAAAATTGTCCTGCATTTTCAGTTCTAATAAGTTCAGTAAAACTTCCACGAGTGTCAACATTGCTCTTAACATCGTATGCAAATTCATTTTCTGGTAAGAAACTCAAATATGTTGAGTATAATTTTTTCTCAAACTCATCAGCCGTGTTAATAACATTTAAATTCAATCTAGTTTCTTTGAACTTGTAAATCAAATCAGCAATCTCACCTAAGGTTTTTGTGTGAGTAACAGGAACTTCACAAAAGCCATTAATAATATAAGGTTTTCCTAAAATTGCATTATAAATTTCTTTAACCACATCGTCAATGTAACACAAAGTCAATTCCCTATTCCTGTCACTAATTTGAATTTCAATACCTCTTGAAACATTGTGGCAAAAAGTTGCAATCACAGTGTTATAATTTGGTTTGCTCCATTTTCCAAACAAATTTGGAAATCTATAAACATAAACCGGAACACAATTTGTTTTTGAATATTCAAAAAGGAAATCTTCCCCCAATTTCTTACTTTTTCCATAATCATTATCAAGTTTTGCTTGAATTGATGAGCTATATAAAATTGGACTTTTATTGTTATTCTTTTTTAGCATTTCAACAACATCTTCAATAACACCCAAATTTCCCTTAACAAATTCTGATGTGTCAATTGTTCTGTTAACACCTGCAAGATTCACAACAAAATCACAATCTAAACAATAGTTTTCTAAATCTTGCAATGAATTGTTACTGTCGTATAAATATAATTCAATATCGGTTTTTGTTTTTAAAAACTCAACAAGGTTTTTCCCAACAAATCCGTTTGAACCTGTAATTAATATTTTCATTATTTACAATCCTCAAACAAATCTAATTTTAAAAGAAGTTTTTTCATACCTTCAACATCCAATCTTGCAGTGTTGTGAGAATGATATTGTTCAACAACAGCAAGACGATCATTTCCTTTATTGAAATAATTATCATAATTAAGGTTTCTGTTATCTGCGCAAATTCTAAAGTAATCACCCATATCTTCTGCTCTTAACATTTCTTCACTTGTTACTAAAACTTCATAAAGCTTTTCACCATGACGGGTTCCAATGCAAGTGTAACCAACATCAGATTTTTTCAAATCTAAAACCGCTTCCGCAAGTGTTTGAATTGTTGCAGCTGGTGCTTTTTGAACAAACAAATCTCCTTGATTTCCATGTTCGAAAGCGTAAAGAACTAAATCAACCGCATCTTCGAGTGTCATCATAAATCTTGTCATTTCTGGATTTGTGATTGTTAATTTTTTACCTTGGTCAATTTGATCACAGAATAATGGAATAACACTTCCACGAGAAGCCATAACGTTACCATATCTTGTTAAACAAAGAACAGTGTCTCCTTCACTTAATTGTCTGCTTCTTGCAACAACATTCTTTTCCATCATTGCCTTGCTCATGCCCATTGCATTAATTGGATAAGCCGCTTTATCCGTTGATAAGAAAATGGCTTTCTTTACTTTGTTAGCAACACAAGCCGAAATAACATTATTGCTTCCCAAAACATTCGTTTTAACAGCTTCAAGTGGAAAGAATTCACAACTTGGAACTTGCTTTAGTGCTGCTGCATGGAAAACATAGTCAACACCTCTAAAGTGATCACAAATTGAATTGTAATCTCTAATATCTCCAATATAAAATTTCACTTTATGAAAAGTTTCTGGATGTTTGCTTTGGAACAAATGACGCATATCATCTTGCTTCTTTTCATCACGACTAACAATTCTTATTTCTTTAATATCTGTGTCTAAAAATCTTTTAACAACAGCATTACCAAATGAACCTGTTCCACCAGTTACCAATAAAACTTTATCTTTAAAAATACTCATAATTACACCTCTTCCATAAATTTTTCTAATCGTTTGAAGAACAACTCTTTTGAAAAGTTTTCTTCATAAAATTTTCTTGCATTTTCCGCAAGTTCTTTTTTATTTTTGTGTTCAACAAACTTTAAAACACAATTTTTTAATTCTTCCGCATTATCTGGACTTGCCACAAATCCACAACCAGCTTTCTCAATAACATATTTCAATTCGTTTTCACCTGCTGCAATAATTGGTTTTGCTGCTGCCATATAAGTTTGAACTTTCCCTGGCAAAGTTTTTGAAATCAAATCATCATGTTTTAGTGTTACCAGCATTGCATCCGCCATTTCATAAAACTTTGGCATTTCACTTAAATCTCGCTGACCATAAAATTCAATATTATTCAACCCTTTTGCTAGTTCCAAACAATTTTGATATTCTGAACCGCCACCAACAATGTGAAATTTAATTGGTTTATCTTGCAAAAGCTTTGCACACTCAATAATGTTATCAACTCCTTGAAGTTTTCCAACATTTCCAGCGAATACAATGTCACACCTATTTGAATTAAATTCTTTTATCATTGGCTTAAACATATCTTCTGAATATTGTGGAAGATAACCAATTTGATTTTTATCAAATCCAAACTCTTCTTCAAAATATTCCTTAAACATATTTGAAGAAACCACAATTTTATCACATTTTGAGTAAATCTTTTTTGAAACACGATGGAAATATTTATATATTGGTCCACCGCCAACACCACCGGCAGACAAACTTGCAGGCCATAAATCTAAGCAATACAACAAAACTGGCACTTTAAATTTCTTTTTATAGTCCAATGCACAATATGTTTGCATAACAGGCGAAAGTTGATTAACTAAAACCAAATCAAAATCTTTATCAAGTTTTTTAACCATCTTTTTTGAAGACATAACAAAACTATAATAATTCAAAAACAGATTTAATGCACCACCCGATTTTCTTTCTCTTTCATAACAACGGATGATTTTTATTCCATCATAGGTTTCCGTTCGTTTTTGCCTCTTTTCGTACCCTTCAAAAATTTTACCCTTTGGATAATTAGGAAGTCCTGTTAACACTGTAACATCATAACCTCTTAAAACCAATTCTTTGCAAATATCGTTAATTCGAAATTGCTCTGGATAAAAATTTTGAGATACAACCAAAATTTTTTTCTTTTTCATTTTTCCCTCTTATAATTAGTTACTTAATTATACTATTTATTAAATTTAAAGTAAAGCAAAACGAGCCACCCGCAAACAATTAAAGTGGCAGTTTTTTAGTTTAAAAGAAAATGATTTTTCACAATAATACGTTTTGTTGTTTAACACAAGAAAAAAGTATGCAAAGCATACTTTAAGATTTCTTTTGTGCGTTTATAATCATTTGTTTTGCTGTTAATATTTTTTCTTTGTAATATTCTTCAGAAATCTGGCCTGTTCTTAACAAATAATCACCATGGAATTCATTTGACACTGTTCCTTCTTTGTTGATCCCTTTTCTTGCAAAAACATATCCTACCGTTTTAAATAAAATTTTGATATCAAACCAAAAAGATATTTTTTCAACATATTCTTTATCATACTCAACAACTTTATCAAAAGTTATATTATTTCTTCCGTTAACTTGAGCCCATCCTGTTATTCCTGGTCTAACTTTAAACCTATCTTGTTGTGTTTCATCCAAAAAAACACATTCTTCCACCATTCTTGGCCTTGGGCCAACAATACTCATATCACCTTTTAGAATATTGAAAAGTTGAGGAAGCTCATCTAAACTCAATTTCCTAATAATTTTACCAAATTTAGTTATTCTCTCAGCATCTGGCAACAAATCACCGTTTGCATCTGTTTTGTTTGTCATACTTCTAAATTTATAAAGTTTAAAAATTTTACCATCCTTACCCGGCCTATATTGCACAAACATAGCCTTACCACCAATTGAAATTTTTGAACAAATCCAAATTATTAAATAAACTGGCAATAAAACCAAAATTCCAATTAACGATAATGTAAAGTCAAAAAATCTTTTGAAAAACAATTGATATAAGCCTTTTCTTTTTTTCTTTTGCTTTTTCATATACAACCTCTATATCCACATTTTAGCACAACAATAAAAATTTATCAATCAAAAAACAGCAAAATTCAAACTCCATTTTCTTCCACTTGATGATTATAATTAGAAAATTGCATAAAATATCATATGATAACATTTAAACGAAAAAAAATCACTCTTTCCTTAATCGATGACTATATTAAAATTCTTGTAATCAAACATTTTATAAACAACAATTTTAATCAACACAATCTAAG
>JAZONT010000068.1:0-3260 GCA_045654665.1 Candidatus Onthoplasma sp. | reverse complement strand
AAACTTCAACTCCAATGAAAGATTTAGGATTTGAAAGAAGTGAAATTTATGTTTCTATTCATGGATTAAGCACTTATTATTCAAAAGCCGAATATGAAGGTGCAAAAATGAAACATTTTAATATTGCAACAAAAAAAGGTAATCATGTTGATTTAATTGTGCCAGGTGGTTATGAATTAACAGAAGACACATCTTTAATGAAAGATAAAAAATTGGGATTTGTTTATTCATTAATTGAAAGTGATGAGCTTGAAAAAAGAGAAGGAAATATTTTAAATGATGATAGTGTTGATTCGTTAAAAAATTTCCAATTGCAAAACACTCAAAGTGGGGGATTGCCAAACTATTATAACTACTTAATAGAAAATATAGCCAACTTAAGATCAGTTCCAAACACTAGTGATTTCGAAAACGATCTTGGAACTATCTTAAACTCAATTGAATATGCTCAAACAAATCAAGGTTCTTTGTGGATTGAAGGAAATGATGTTTATGTTGCTGATGCGGATATTTCACAAAATAGTTTCTATTTCTATAGCCCTAGCAGAATAAGTGTTGAAAAAATCAAACAGGATAATTTAAACAATAAAGGAACCGCCTCAACAGGTGATGACGAATATGGCTTTGATTTCACAAACACAACATCATTTAAAACCAAAGGTTACTATTTAGTTTTCCTTAATGTTAAACCTAATGGAATAACAAGTTCTAACAAAAATTATTGGCAAATCTTTGCATTTCAATACACTTCAAGTTCTGTTGATATAGCTGTTGAAACACTAGACGGTAATGTTGTGGCTAATGGTAAATACACAAATGAAGAAGTTGCAATTTATTGGAAGAAACCAGGCATCTTTGATAGAATAATTAAACCTTATTATTACAGCGTAACAAATTTGAATTACAATAAAGAACAAATGCTAGCAACACAAAGGAATAATTTAAATTTTGCTGAAGACAATGAAACATCTTTCAAAGCAAATCTTGGTGGAGATGTTCGAGAAGGAACATTTGTGAGATATCTTATTCGCTTAGATAGTGAAGGTGACAGTTCAACTTATAAACTTTTCACAATAGATAAACAAGATATTTCTGGAATTAGACCTTATCTTATTCAAGAAATGTATTCTGGTGAAAATATTTATTATTCATATGCTAACGACAAAAACAATAATCTAATTCCGATTGATAATGCAGTAACGGATGGCTATGCAACAATAAGATGGAATAATAAAGCCAGCGGTGCAAACATTAAAGCGCAATTTAGTTACACACCGTTCTCAATAACAAATTCTATCAATCCAGGAACTATCACTATTAATGCAAATGAATCTTGGATCACAACAAATTATATTCTTGGTTCAACTGTTTCAGGTGCAGATTTAGAAATGGCGCAATCTATTTATGAGGTTGACAGTTCATGCATTCTCTTCAATCAAGGCATTTATATAATTGATTTAGAAGATGATGCTGGAAATAAGGCTAAATATGCGTTTGTGATTGATAGAACAAAGAATTATTTTAAAATTGATGATTTAGCTCTTCCAATTTCAAATTCATCATACACTTCTGGAACAGATGTTAGTTATAATGCTGGAAAATATAAAGCTTTTGAATTGAGTTTTAACACCAACCCATCTGGCAACAATCCTGTTCAAAGTGAAGATGTGAAAAACTTCATTCAAAAAGCCGCAACAGGCAAACTAAATGAGTTTGAAGATTATTATGTTGGCGATTTTAATAATATGTCAGCTTTATCAAGATTGTTTAAACAGCGTGGTGAAAGCTACTATTTTACTGTTGAAAACACAAAACTTTTGGCGTATGATGGGTCAATTAAAGATTCAACCATCTCAACCGGTTTATCTGGAACTTTGGCCTATGTTGAAAGTGGAGCCACTTCTTATGAAAGAAAAATATATGTTATAAGTGAAAACCACAAGCATACAATAATGAGTTCAGGTGAAGATTACTATAAATTTAAGAACAACTCATATGTGAATATTGAAATCAATAAAGACAATGCTCGTGGAACAGTGTATTATTCAAGCGATAGCGAGTTTGCAAAGCTAGATAAAAAATTAACAACAGGAAGCGACAGATATGACGAAGGTGACAATTTAATCTTCAAAGGTCTTGACGAAGCGGGTGCAACCAGTGCTCAACATGTTGCATTTGTTTGGAATATAGGTTCAGGAAACTTTGAAGTTGAGTCTGTTACTTATGAATTTTACACTTTAAAACCTAGCACATATAACGCAGATAGATATTTTTATAGTGGAACAAATCCAACAGAAACTGGTGACCTATACAGGAAAGGAGAAACATGGAAAAATGCCATAAATTTGGGAGATGGCAGAGGAATTGCAATCTTTAACGGAGATAACAACACAAAAGCAGGTCTTTATATTGTAACCAGAACATATGTCAACAATGGCGTAGATTTAGGCGATGATGTTTTAACGTTAAATTATTATTTTATTGTTGATAGAAATGGAATAATAGACACAGGTGTTGGCTCAAGCATAAGAATTGAACTTATGGAAGGCGAAGCTGAATTTAATTCATTCTCAACTCTTAATCCAGATTCTCCAACATTCTCTAATCAAGAAGATGATATAAGAAATCAAAAATACAACGTTTATTTAACAACAACAAAAGTTCCTGCAACATTTAACATTCCAACCGGTAAATATTATCTTGATGATGGAAATGGAAATATTTATTCAAGTAAAATTTATGAAGCTGGAAGATTAAATGTTAGTGTGTATTTCACTGATACAAATGGGCTTCTTGAAAATGAAAAGTATAGATATAAAACCACGAAAATTTATAGCTCAACAGGGCTTGAATATATTAGTCAGGATGTTTTCAATATAAACATTTACGATTATTTAATAAATTCAAATCATTCTTCTTTAGTTGATGATTTAACTAATAATTCAGAAGAAGGAAATTGGTTGTTCTTACCTGGTGATTATATCATTAGAATAACAGATAATGTTGTTGACACATTTGGTAAAACTCATGAAAAATATATTGGATTAAGAATTGTTGAAGAAAGTGTTGGACCTCAAATAGAAATATACTCAGGCTTTTCAAACGAAGAAGATGATATGTTTAAGGTTGTTGCAAACGGAAGCAGTAAAGAAGGAATTGACTATGAAGCTTCTGTTAGTCAAGAATATTTAAAAGTTGTTCTTCCAGTTTATGATAAAAACGAAACAAGAAGAGCTCAAATTGATCCATCTTACATAGTT
>JAZONT010000067.1:0-3640 GCA_045654665.1 Candidatus Onthoplasma sp. | reverse complement strand
TAATTTATTTTATTAATTTTATTTTAAATAAAGCATGAGCTCTTTTAGTTTTCCAAATTTATTAATTTCTTTTAAATTCTTTTTATTAACAACACCTTGCGCCTTAATTAATATTTCATTATTAAAGTTATAAATATTTTTAGTGCAAATTCTACCTATCAAAAAACTCATATCTTGAACTACGGCTTTTTTATTATTAGTAACACCAACCACCTTTTCAAAAGAATCGCTTTTAGTTGTTTTCCTTGATTTCAAAATTTTTGGAACAAAGTTTTTTGCATTTGTTTTTTTAGATTGTTCGTTAAATATTATTGTGTTTTTTCCGCAAGTTGCAACATCTTCAATTGGTAAAAGATTGCCGTTTTCAAGCGTGATTCCTTGTGTTACAAACTTATCGTTAAAACCTATTTCATGCACCACGCCCAAAAATTCACCATTTATATTATATGCTTTAGAAAAAATGGGAGCAACACATAATTCTTCATTTGCATTTCTCATTTCAACTGCTTGATTGTTTTTTACAGTTATTGCATGTTTTCCAACACGATAAATGTTTTTTGTTGGCAAAATTAATTTCAATCCATTTTCTGCAATAACTTCTATTTCATTTAATTTTTTTAATTTTTTATCGAAAAACAACTTGTCCACAACACCTAACATTTCGCCTTCATATAAAGACAAAATAACTAAAGAACTTAAATCTTTGCAATATAACATATTTACCTCTAAAACATTGTATTAAGCTTGTTTTAAATTTATGTGTTTTATTTGCAATAAAATTATTAGTGTTTAAATTTATTTGATTTATATCAAATATTTGGGTATAATAATTTTATAAATTATTAGGGGTAATTTAATGAAAAAGATTAATATTTTTATTTTGTTAATATGCTTATTGTGTCCAGTTTTTTTAGTTGCCTGTGAAAACTCAAACAAAAACACTCTTTCCACTCCAACAATTATTGAGATTAAAGGTGGAACAATTGTTTTTAATCCGATTAACGATGCAGAATATTACACGATTTCAATAAACGACAATGAGTTTTATTTAAACACAAAGCACAGTTCATATGTTAAAATCATAGACAACAAAATAAATTATGATGCTTCTAAAATATTTGTTGTTGGCGAAAGCTACACTGTTAAAATTAGAGCCAACGCTGAGGAAAAGAATAGCAGTCCTTATTCAGCAGTTTATTCATATAAACACAGCGGTTCAATTTCAAAACCTACTAATATTAAAATTAATTCAACAACTTTAACTTGGGACGCTATTGAAAATGCTAGTTATTATTTAGTTAAAATTGTTACTCCTAATGATAAGATAATTTTTGATAAAAATGGTAACACGTTAACCCTAAACGATTCAGAAAGCATTTCGAAAGCAGATTTAACTGAATATTCATTCAACACAAATCACTTTGATTTTAGCTCTCTTCTAACTGAAGCGGGTGTTTATCAATTCTATGTTTGCGCAGTCCTTTCGGACGGGGCAAACTTTGTTGAAAGTGGTTACACCACACCAATATCCTACACTTATAATGTGGATTTATCTATTCCAGTTAACGGTAAAATTGTTAAACATGGGGATGAGTTGTTCCTTGCAACAGTTTTAGATTCAAATGCAAATGCGATTTCAATTACTTGTGATGGTTTTGAAAAAACTGCTGAAATTAACGGTTCTGAAAAAAGCATTACTGCAAATGGAAATTATTTGGAAATAAATTTAAGTAAATTCTTCCAATCTTTCATCAATTCCGGAAATTTAAACTTTAATGAATTAAAAACATTTAAGTTCACAACGCAGGCAAAATATAACACAGCTGATAATTCTTCTTTCTTTGTAAATTCTAACGCAAGCAAAGAGATCTTATTTGAAAACACATATCAGCTCAAAACCCCTATCGTCAATTTAAACTCTAACCCTGACGGAACACACACTATCACTTGGACATCTGAAGATTATACACTTGCTAGTGAGTTTAAAGTTGTTGTTGCAACAAAAGATAAAATTAAGGAATATGCTGTTGAAGCAAATTCTTCAAGCTTAATTGTTGAAGATGATTTAATTTCGGTTGCTGTTCAAGCTGTTGGAAAAGGAAACTATTTAACATCGAAGTTAAGCAGTTTTAAGTCTAAATCAACTTCTCAATTTAACTTTAGTTGTTCTTCAAACAATTTAGTAGTTAGTTGGCAGAATATCACAGGTGCTTATTATATTGTTACATATAACAACAAATTCTTCATAACAGCAGAAACACAGCATGCTTTTGATTTAACAAACTTTGTTGAAAACACAATGGATGTTAATGTTACTGCAATAAAGGACGGCTATAAGCACAAAACCGCAACCACAACTTTATCTTGTGTTAGTCAACTTCAAACCCCAACATTTGCAAGCAGTGAAGGTTTTAGCAGTGCAAATCTTTATGAATTAACCTTTACAGGTGTTGAAAATGCTATTGGATATTATGTTTACATAAAGGGTTCTAATGTTACAACTTTTGATAAACTTAACACGCTTTACACAACAACCTCAATCGACTTAAGCAAATATATTTGTAATTCTGGCGATTTTACAGATTATCAAGTTAAAGTGCAGGCAGTTGCGGATAAATTTGGAAACTTTGCTGATAGTAATCACTCAACAGCAGTTACCGTTTCTCACAAAAAAGTTCTAAAATCTCCGCAATTCAAAAAGGTTAACGAAACACCAACTCCTATCGTTAAAAAATACATTGGAGATACCGCTAAATATTTCTTGCAATTCTATGGTGTTGATGATGCTGAAAGTTATGAAATTTTAATAAATTATAATCAAAAAACTATTAACTCTAAAGGTAATAATTATAAAGGCATTTACGAAATTGATGTTTCAAATTTTATGCTTTCTGCAAATAAATATGAAATAAAAATAAGGGCATTACCAAATTCGAACGCAATAAATGTTGAAGCAAGCGAATTTAACATTTCTTACTACACTTTAACTAAACAATTATCAGTTGTTTCTAATATTAATGTTACAGAAAACGATAATATTTACACACTTTCATTTGACCCTGTTTCAAACGCAGAAAAATATAGGGTTAGAATCGTTAAAGAAAATGACAGTGATTATTCGATTGGTCAAAACAACAGTTTCATTGTAACTCAGGCAACTGACGTGTCTAAATACATAACTAAACAAGGTGTTTACTACTTCTATATGACCGCACTTGCACCAAAAAATAGTTATTATGCTGATTCTAATGAATCTTCTGAGTCTAAGGATGCAACGGTCAGAAAGTTGACGACTCTTTCAAGCCCAACCAATATTCAATTTGATAATAAAACAAAAGATGTTTTTGAATTGTCTTGGACTGGTGATGACAATGCAGATTACTACACTGTTAAAATAACAGACCCTAACGAAATCACTTACGAATTCATCGTTAATAAAACAATCACAAATATTAATGAAATCACCAATATTAATGACTATTTAACAATTGAAGGAAATTATTCCGTTTCAATATATTCAATGGTTAATGCTGTTGGTGAAAACGCAAAGGAATACTCATCAAGTTATGCAACAACAGAACCATTAGAATATTTCTACAAAGAAGAAAAAGATTTCGCAAGATATGCAATTTCAATTTAT
>JAZONT010000066.1:0-1510 GCA_045654665.1 Candidatus Onthoplasma sp. | reverse complement strand
TTAAAACCTTTTTTCTTTAATATATCTAAAATTAAAGATTTCTTACCGCCACCAACTAAAACAACTTTTCTCACAATCTGATTCCTTTTTTACCACAATAACAATTGTCAGGGAGATAATTTAAAACCTTTTTATCTCCGTTAGATTTTAAACACCCTTTTATGCTTATTAAAACTGTTTGATGTCAGCGACTTAGCGAAAGCGTTTAGCGAAATCAAATAGTTTGAGTATCATTAATCGTTAGACTCAATGATTATAGGAATGATCATTGGTCTACGTTTCAATTTTTTGTTAAGATAGTTTGTTAAAGCTTTTCTAAGTGCAATTTTAACATTTAAGTAATCTCTTGCTCTAACTAAATCAGCATCAATTGAGTTTTCAATTGCATTTTTAGCGTCATCTAACCAACTTTGAGCTTCACCCATATAAGTAAACCCACGAGAAACAATTTCTGGTCTAGAATTTAATGTTCCTTGGCGTGCGTTAACATTTAATATTACAACGCAAATTCCATCTTCACTGAGTTGTTTTCTTTCTTTCAAAACATTACTTTCCATTTCACCAATTCCAGCACCATCGATAAGACGACTTCCAAATGGAACAGTTCCACCAACTTTAAGTAAGTTTTTATTAACTTCAACTTGCATTCCAAGCATTGGTAACAACACATTGTGTTTATCCATGCCAACAGCCATTGCTGTTTCTCTTTGCGCCAATAAATGTTTTTGTTCACCATGAACAGGAACAAAATATTTAGGGCGAAGAAGATTGAGCATTAACTTTTGTTCTTCCCTGCAAGCATGACCTGAAGCGTGAACTTGTTCAAGTTGAGAATAAATTACTTTTGCACCTTGCATTATTAATTTATTAATAACATTGTTAACTGCTTTTTCATTTCCCGGAATTGGACTTGATGAGAAGATAACGGTATCATTTTCGCCAATATCAATACCTTTAAATTCACCTGCGGTCATTCTTGATAATGCACTGTTTGGTTCACCTTGGCTTCCTGTTGAAAGAATTAAGATTTCACTATCTTTATAGTTCTTCATTTTTTCAACTTCAATAATGTTGTTTTTATTAATCGTCATTTCACCAATTTGAGTTGCAACATCTGTTACATTGACCATACTTCTACCAGTGAGTACTACTTTTCTTTTATATTTTTCAGCAAGGTTCATAACTTCTTGCATTCTGTCAACATTGGAAGCAAAAGCCGCCACCACCATTCTTCTTTCTCTGTTTTCAATAAAGAGTTTTTCAAGTGTTTGAGCAACAACCCTTTCACTTAATGAATATCCTTCACGCTCAGCATTGGTTGAATCTGCCATATAAAGCAACACGCCTTTCTTGCCAAGTTCAGCAAATGTGTGAAGGTCAAATTTTTCATCATAAACAGGTGTTAGGTCAATTTTGTAGTCGCCTGTGTGAACAATCATTCCAACTGGTGTTTTAATTGCCAATGCAAAAGCACCTGGAATTGCGTGATTCACATGAATAAATTCAATTT
>JAZONT010000065.1:0-3466 GCA_045654665.1 Candidatus Onthoplasma sp. | reverse complement strand
AAATACTTATAAAACTAATTGGGAAACCGGTGTTGCTGGTGGATTTAATCTCTTTAATAGGGTTTATTATTCAACAGGAAATGTTTCAACAACAAATAAAGATAACGACACATTAACAGCAACAAATCCAACACTTCACATTTATTTAGTAAACGGACAAACTGTTTCAGATTTACCAATGTTTGAGCATTCTCACGCGCAAATTATTGGTTGGACTGAAAACTCTAATTACTATGCAACAAATTATGAAAATGCAGGTGGTCAAGACTTTAGCGTTGAATTTACAGGTAAGACCCAACAAACAACATGGAAATATGTTGCAGACGATAATTCCACATCGGATATTGATGAATCTTCAACAACATTAACAGCAAAAAATGTTTATGCAATTGATTTATATTATGAAAATGCTGGTTTCAATGTTGGGCACAAAATTGAGTGGTATGGTGAAAACACACCTTTAAGATTAGACTTTGAGCCAACAAATGGAGATTTGACCTTTGCCGGATGGATGTTTAACACCGAATTAGCTAAAGAAAAAGACTATGAGCTTACCACTGAAAAAACAGAACTTCCAGATGGTGACACTATTAACGTTCTAAAAGTTTCAGGAAACGGAATTAGTGTTTCATTTAACTACACTGAAGTGATTAATGGAAAATATTATGTTGTAACGAACACAATGGGAACCGGCGTTCTTAATCAATCTAAAGATGAACCTATTATTATTGCAAGATTTACAAATAAGGCATATCAAGTTACTGTTGCCAACACAACAAATTACTGGTCTGAACTAAGTATTGATGATTCTACAAAACAAGAATTATATGGAGTGTTGTCTGAAGGTCAGCAAGATTGGTCAAACGTAGTAACTTTCCCAATAATTAATAATCAGTCATATGATTATTCGTTCCAAAACACAGGGGAACAAGCATTCTATAAAAAAGACGAATTAAGTTTAAATTCCGGCAAATATTTTGCATATAATTATGGTCACTATATTGAGGGTTGGAATGTTTACTTCATTGGAGATTTGCAAGTTAAACTATACTATAATGAAGACTTGGATAAATGGAGCACAACTGGCTCAGAAAATTCAATTTATCTTGTGGATTTTTCAAAAACAAATTTCCAGGAACTTGCAGCTTTCCTTGATGAATACACTGCTGGTGAACTTGGAACATTCCGCTTGGAGTTAACTCCAATTTGGGCGCAAACAACAATTAGTGTTCAGTATAATAATTTGCTAGTTGGAAGTGGTTCTTTTGCTCATGAAGCTGGAATTGAATTGAATGCACCATCAAATGATGATGTTGGAAAAACATTCTTCTGTTATAAGCAAGATGGCAATTTTCTTGCAAACTCTGGTATTTGGAACTACACAAATTTAACATATGAATATTCAGCTGAATCAATTTACACTGTTTCAGTTGAACCTGTTTATTTGGATGATGCAATTAAAGTGGATTTAGCGGGACTAATTGTTCCAACAAACACATATAAAATTTCAGGAACTCAAATAAATTGCTATGAATATGAACTTACTTCTGGTCACACATTCTCTAAAGAAGCAAACTCTGTTGATTATGATTGGAAACATGCAAATACAAATTCTTTGTGTGTTTTGCCTGAAAACGATAAAGTTCTAATAGAAGAATATTCATCAACTTTAAGTGAGTATATCACTAATTACACTAATTTTTTAAAATCGGGTTATGATGGACTTTTGTCAAATGTTTACCACGACAAAGATGCTGTTGGTGAATACTCATCGGAAACAAAATTAGTTTCACAAAATGAGCAAAGTCTTTATATTTATATGGTTAGCGGGGAACAAGTTAATTCATTGCCAATGTTTAAACATTCACACGCACAAATAATTGGTTGGACTGAAAACTCTAATTACTATGAAACAAATTATGAAAATGCAGGTGGTCAAGACTTTAGCGGTGAATTTACAGGTAAGACCAAACAAACAGCCTGGGAATATCAAAATTCAAATTCAACAACATTAACAGCTAAATATGTTTATTTGCTAGATTTGTATTATGAAGATATTAATTTTGATAATGGCGTTTATTCATTGGAAAAGGCTTCTTGGTTTGGGTCTTTAACAACACTTCCTGAAATAGATAAAATTGAGCCAGCTTACAACAATCTTCCGGAAAATAAAAAGACTTTTAAAGGTTGGATGATCAATGCTGAAACAATTTCAGAATATGATGAGTATGAATTTGATGATAGTGTTCCAAATAAAATTGTAATTAAATCAGAAGGTAAATTTGAAATCACCTTTACTTATGAAAGCAAGAGTGAACATCATACCTATTATTATGGTATAAATTCAATTCAAGGAACGGGAATTTTTGTTCAAAATGCTGAAAATCCAATTTTGGTTGCTTGGTTAGCTGCTGAATATGATTTAACAATTGATAATTCAACTTCATATTGGGTGGATAAAGGAATTAATTCTTATAAAGATATTGTTCCAGAATCTGAAGATGATGATGGTTTATATGGTGTTGAAAATTCTATTCAAAAAATTGCCAATGATGACAAATATGCTTATTCATTCCAATACACAAACAATATGGCTTTCTATAAAGCTAGTCAAATGAACGCTGTTGGAAGCGATTTAAATGGTAATTTTGATGGAAAATATTATTATGTTTATAGTTATGGAGAATATATTTCAGGTTGGCAAATTGAAAGCACTGATGAAGATGAAAACAAATTAAAATTTGTTTATAATGGCACTTCTTGGGGAGTTATCGACAATTATTCTTCACTTGATTCACTTATCGACTTTGAAAACTTAAGTCCAAAACAAACATTCAAAGATGTTGCAGCAATGCTTGACGATTATTTCGCAGCAAGTTTAGGCATTCATACTATAACCATAACTCCAATTTGGGGAAAAGCAACAATTAATGTTAAAAACGAGGGAAATGTTGTTAATGTGCTTGATGATAATAAAGAAGGTAAAAATAGAACATTTGCAAACGATATAACTTTAACAGCACCATCAAATCATGATGTTGGAAAAACATTCTTCTGTTATGAGCAAGATGGCAATCTTCTTGCCAACTCTGGTGTTTGGAACTATGCTGGAATTTCAAGTGATAAATTCACTGGTTATCCAGAAACCGGTGCCGAAAACGGAACGGGAACTTACATCTTGAATGTTGATCCGGTGTTTGAAAATAATATTTATAAGATAACTTTATCAACAAACTCAGCAAGCACCAAAAATGGAACTTATGTTTTAGAAAATTGTGATTATAGTTTCAACACTTTAACAAATTACACTCAAGAAGAATTTAATTTCACAAATTCAAGCAGTTTGGGATATAATTATTCGGTTTATACTGGTGAAAAGTTAATTGATAATTATATTGATAACTTAAACACTTATAAAACTAATTGGGAAACCGGTGTTGCTGGTGGATTTAATCTCTTTAATAGG
>JAZONT010000064.1:0-3065 GCA_045654665.1 Candidatus Onthoplasma sp. | reverse complement strand
CAAAGCATAAGTTTAGCTCACCTTGCTCCATTCGTTGAAGTGAGTCGTCAAAAAATTAGAAAAGATGTCATTGACGAATTAACTGATGCTGGCGCTGAAGTTGATGATGAAATTGTTCATAAAATCACTGAAAAACGTGTTCGTCAAGAAATTAATCGTGGCGTTCAAACAATTCAATATCAAGTTATCACACTTATGACAACCAATGGTCAAGCACCATTTGTAACAGAATTCATGTATCTTGGCGAAGCAAAAAACGAACGCGAACGTGAAGATTTAGCCATGATTATTGAAGAAACTTTAGAGCAACGTTATCGTGGTGTTAAGAATGAAAAGGGCGTGTATATCACCCCTGCATTCCCTAAAATCATCTATGTTTTGGAAGAAAACAATATCCGTCCAGATAGTAAATATTATTACTTAACTTGCCTTGCAGCAAAATGTACTGCAAAACGTCTTGTTCCTGACTATATCAGTGAAAAGAAAATGTTAGAACTCAAAATCGACTCAAACGGCGAAGGCCACTGCTACACTTGTATGGGTTGCAGAAGCTTCTTAACTCCATGGGTTGATGAAAACGGCAAAGCTAAATATTACGGAAGATTTAACCAAGGTGTTGTAACAGTAAATCTTATCGACATCGCACTATCTTCTCATAAAGATATGAAAAAATTCTGGGAAATCTTTGATGAACGTATGGAATTATGCCATAGAGCACTTCAAAAACGTCATGAGAGACTCACCGGAACTCTAAGTGATGCTGCACCAATATTGTGGCAACACGGCGCATTAACAAGATTAAAACCAGGCGAAACAATTGATAAGTACTTGCATGGTGGATATTCAACAATTTCATTAGGTTATGCTGGTCTTTGGGAAACAGTTTATTACTTAAATGGTAAAAAACTCACAGAACCAGCAGGTAAAGCGCTTGGCTTAGAAATTATGAAAAAATTAAATGAATATACTGCAAAATGGAAAGCAGCAGAAGATATTCACTACTCTCTATATGGAACACCACTTGAGAGCACAACTTATAAGTTTGCTAAATGCTTGCAAAAACGTTTTGGAATTATCCCAGGCGTAACAGATAAGAGTTATATCACAAACAGTTATCATGTTCACGTAACTGAACCAATTGACGCATTTGAAAAACTTGCGCTTGAGAGCGAATTCCAAGCATTGAGCCCAGGTGGTGCAATCAGTTACGTTGAAGTTCCTAACATGCAAGATAACATTGAAGCAGTAATGAATGTTATTAAATTCATTTATGATAACATTATGTATGCTGAACTTAACACAAAATCAGATTATTGCCAAGTTTGTTCTTATGACGGCGAAATCAGCGTTGAAGAACAAGACGGAAAATTAATCTGGAAATGCCCAAATTGTGGCAATATGGACCAAACAAAAATGAATGTAGCAAGAAGAACTTGTGGCTACATCGGTTCTCAATTCTGGAACCAAGGCAGAACTCAAGAAATTAAAGATAGAGTGCTACATTTATAGAAAAAAAATAAACATACTTGTTTAAACGATTAAATGGTGATTTTTAGGGCTCCCGTAGAAGCAAATGAAATGCTTCGTGCGGGAAAAGCGAAAATCACCTAGAAAAAGAAATTTGCACTTGTGCAAATGATTAATAAAAGGTAGATTTGAGCGCAGCGATGAATTACGCAAACATTAAATTTAATGACATTGCAAATGGAGAGGGCGTTAGAACCTCTCTGTTTGTCAGTGGTTGCACTCATCATTGCAAACATTGTTTTAATCCTGAAACATGGGATTTCAATTATGGAAAAGAGTTCACTATTGATGTTCAAGATTCAATTATTAAATCTCTTGCACCAAGTCACATAAGCGGACTAACCTTATTAGGTGGTGAGCCAATGGAACCAGCAAACCAAAAAGGATTGTTAGAATTTGTTAAAAGAGTTAAAGCAACTTACCCAAACAAAACTATTTGGTGTTACTCTGGTTACCTATTTGATGAAGAACTCTTGAAACCAAGTAGAGCTCATTGTCCTTGGACAAGAGAATTGCTCTCTTACATTGATATTCTTGTTGACGGCGAATTTAAAATTGACCTTAAAGATATAACACTAAGATTTAAAGGAAGTTCAAATCAAAGAGTTATTGATGTTCAAGAAAGTTTAAAACAAGATAAAGTAATACTTAGTCCTTATAACGAAAAGAAAAACAAAGAATTCCGTCAGATAATCTAACGGAATTTTTTCTTATGCTTAAAAATATTTTGTTGTTTTTATCATTTGTAGTGAACAATAAACACTTACCTTGTCATCATGAGTATTATCGAATAATCTCATTATAATATTAAACAATACGCAATGGTTTAACTGCTCTTTCCTTTTCACATTCTCTTTCATAAGCATTTAAAATCAATTCACATCTTTTGTTTCTTGCAGTGAATTCCTCTGCCATTGTATCAATAAGTGTGTCATATTGAAATTCAAAAATTAAATTTTTATAATCAGGACATACAAAATCAGTATAAAGTGACCAACCCCTATAATCAGTTTTAACTTCCAAACAATTTTTTAATCTTTCACCATTTCTTTGAAAATGCAATAAATTTAAAGGCACTCTTAAACTCATTTGTTTATCAATACCACCATATTCACTTTTAACTGTTAAATTACATTTAATTATTTGCCCATAAAAAGCTCCATTTTCACAAAGTTTAATAAATTTATTTCTTCCCATCTTACCGCGTTGAGCAGTGTCCACAAATTCAACATCTACCGTTAAATTTTCAACACTAACACCCCACTCTTTTGCAATTTCGTCAACTAAAGTGTCTGCACCTAATTTAATTTGAGTATCTCTAATTTTCAAAATTTCTTTTTTATTAACTTCAAGTTCTTCTTTTGCGTCTTTAACAATTTCTTTAAACTTTATTTCTTCGTGAACAATAAAATTTTCAGCTTCTTTCATTTTTTGTTTTCTTTCAATCATTTCTTCAAACAATCTTTTGGGTGTTTTATTTTCCATAATCTCGCTCCTTCTTTATACATATATTATTACGCTTTAAGTGAGAAATCAAT
>JAZONT010000063.1:0-3244 GCA_045654665.1 Candidatus Onthoplasma sp. | reverse complement strand
GATTCTTTCCTTCACTGATTGTAACTTTAAGTTTTGTTATTTTGTCTGCTTCTTCAACCAATTGAATTCTGCATGGTTTTGTTACATATCCGCCAATGTCAACACCATTTGCCAATCTTTGAATTTCATCTTTGGTTATTACGCCCTCAATGTGAACAGTGTAGGTCTTTTCAACTTCACTGTTTGGCTTTGTTAGAATGTTGGTTATATCGCCGTCATTTGTGAAAAGAAGCAAACCTTCTGTATCATAATCCAACCTTCCAACAGGATAAACTCTGTGATGAACACCACGAAGCAAGTCCATAACAGTTTTGCGTTCCTTATCATCATCAACGGTTGTTACGTAACCTTTTGGCTTGTGAAGTTTATAGTAAACAAAGTTTGTGCTAACTCTCACTGGTTTATTATTGAATTGAACATTGTCGGTTTCTTTAATATCTGTTGCCAGATCTCTTACAACTTTTCCATTAACTTTAATTTTACCAGTGGTAACGAGTGCTTCCACATTTCTTCTGCTACCTAATCCCGCAAGTGCTAAATATTTATTAATTCTCATAATTTCTTCCTTTGAATTTAAATTAAAACTAATCTTTTATGTTATCAGTCCATAAGATTTCACTAATTTCAAGCGTTTTGCTATCAATTAGTTTATCGATTTTATTCATTGTAACTAATTTTATGGTTCTAAAAATGGTTTTCTTCCCATAAAATTTCGCTAATCTCTAGTGTTTTGCTATCAATGAGTTTATCGATCTTATTCATTGTAACTAATTTTATGGTTTTAAGCAAGTCATTTTCAAAAAATACTTTAATTTCTCCAACAATATCACCCTGTTTTGCATTATCTAATTTAACAGAATATTCAAGGCGCAATTTATCTTCTTCGCCTTTGATTATTGGATAGTAGAAATCTTCTTCTGCATAAAGATATAGTTTACCATCTTTTTTATCAATGATATATTCGTTATATATTTCCTTGTTTTTATCGATTATTTTTACATTTTCATAAAGTCCGTGAGCAGAATTAAGTAGACTTGCACTTTCTTCAAACATTGGTCCACAATTAAGAACCACGCAAACAAAAGTTTCATTATTTCGTTCTGTTGCTGAAACCAAACATCTTCCCGCACGCTTTGTGTAACCTGTTTTAACACCAATGCAGCCATCAAAAGTGTTTAATAAGCGATTTTTGTTGCTCATATAACGTTTTTCGCTTGTGTTTGTTTTATCTACTGTGTGCATTTTCGTTGAAACAATTTCCTTAAAAATAGGATTATTTAATGCATATGCAGTAATACGAGCCAAATCATATGCAGTTGTGTAATGATCCTTATGGTCAAGGCCATGGGGAGTTACAAAATTAGAGTTTGTTGCGCCCGCTTTTTTTGCTGTTTCATTCATCATTTTAGCAAATCCTTCAACGCTTCCGCCTGTGTGATAAGCAAGAGCAACTGCGCTATCGTTTCCACTTCTAAGCATTAAACCATAAAGTAAATCGCTAACACTAATCAACTCACCTTTTCTCAAGTATATTGAAGACCCTTCAATACCTATCGCGCTATCATCAACCTCAATTATTTCATCAAGATTAGTTGAGTTTTCAATAACTGTTATTGCGGTTACAATCTTAGTTGTTGACGCCATTGGAAGTTGTTCGTCCATATTCTTGCTTGCAACAACCCTGCCACTATCTTTTTCAATAACACACATTGCTTTTGCACTTGTGTTCATGTTGGCGGTTTGCACTGCGCTAACAATCATTTTATTTGCGTTAATTGTTGAACTTAAAACCAATAAGCATACAATTAAAATCAAGCTGAAATATTTTAACTTTCTCATTTTAATTTCTCCAAGAATTTTTTCATAACATCTGTTGCATTTTTAATAAGACCAATATATGCGCTAGATTTATCTGCTCTAATAAGTTTAAACTTATTGTTGTCAACCACAAAAAAACCTATTGGTGAAACTGTAAATCCGCCACCAGTTCCACCCGCCATTGGAAAATCTGCTGAATTTCTTTTTGCATTAAGGTCATTATATTCTCCACCACCTGAAACAAAACCAACGCTAACTTTTGATATTGGTATGATACTGCTTCCATCCGGCATTGAAATTGCTGAACCAACAACACAATTAACATCAATGAGAGTTCTAATTTTATCTAATGACACATCAACCAAACTTTGAATTTTTCTTTCTTCGCCCAAAGCAACTTTATCTTTTTTCATTAATATATCTCCTTTCAATTTTGTGCCTAATTGTTGCAACGAATGTGTAAACCAATGTGTATATTATGTCAACAACACTCATTCGCATTTCATAATTCAATTTAAAGTTAAAAATATCTTCATTGTATTTTGGATTAACTTCAACAAAAATATTCGCTGATTTCTTATTGTTTTTAACTTTTGCTAGCACGCATTTACTCGTTACATCAATGAAGCCACAGACGCACGCAGTGATCATTGAATCAAGCACAAAACCGAAGTTTGAAGTGATGTTGCAGTTCAATAACTGATGGCGAAAATACAATTGTTTTGTTAAATTGATTACAAAAACTATATTAATGTTTTTCTGATCAATTTTTTCTTTGATTTCTTTGTTTTTGAAGTAAATGTAAATATAACCATTTTTCACTCTAAACTTAAATTCAAATTTAATTTTATTAAAAATTTTTATACTAAATCCGCCTTTCAATTTCAGTGCGTTTAATTTAAATTCAAACTTAATTAAAAATGGATAAACAAATTGCCAAATGTTTAAAAATGTTAAAAAAGAAAAAATAAGACGCCACATAATTGTAGTATCTTATTTTTATTTATTTTTATTCTTCTTTTGGTTGTTCTTCGTTTTCTTCTTGCGATTCGGCTGGTTGTTCAGTTTGATCTTCATTTGTTTCTTCGTCTGGAATTTTGAATTCACGATATAAACTTTCGCCATCACTGTGAATTACTCTAATTCTATCAAGAAGTTCGTTATAATTCGGAAGATCTTCCAAAGAATTTAATACAAAGCGTTTTAAGAAATTTTCGGTTGTTCCAAAGAGAACTGGTTTACCAACCGTGTCTTTTCTTCCTACAACTTCAATAAGGTTGTTTGCTTGAAGAAGTTGAATTGCATAATCACAGTTAACGCCACGAATGTTTTCAATGTCAATTCTGGTTACTGGTTGCTTATATGCAACAATTGCAACAGTTTCCATGGCAGCTTTTGTTAAACTTCTTTCTCTTATTGGATTTAG
>JAZONT010000062.1:0-4831 GCA_045654665.1 Candidatus Onthoplasma sp. | reverse complement strand
TATTGAAAAAAGCAATTTAGGAGTATCATTATATCAAATATGATATAAAATTCCTTTAATTTGTTTGCTTAATTGCAAACCATTGCAACCAAATGAAAGGAGAAATTTATGGATAAAACTCAAGAAGTTTATAAATTTTTAGAAGAATATATCTACAAAAATAACTATCCTCCAACGATTAGGGAAATTGGCGAAAAATTAAATCTTGACTCAACTTCAAGTGTTGTTTATCACTTAAAAAAATTAGAAAATGCTGGAAAAATTTTAAGAAGTGAAAACAAAAATCGTGCCATTGAACTTGCTGACAAGCCTATCATAAACAGTGTTTCTCTACCTGTTGTTGGAACAATTGCTGCTGGCCAACCAATTTTAGCTGAAGAAAATTGGTCTGACAAAATTATAATAAATGAAAACTTTTTCATTGGTTCTAACCTATTTGTTTTAAAGGTTCAGGGTGATAGCATGATTGAAATTGGAATTTATGATGGTGATTATGTTGTTATTTCAAAACAATCAGTTGCCAATAACGGCGAAATTGTTGCTTGCTTAATCGATAATGAGGCAACGGTTAAAAGATTTTATAAAGAAAATGGTTATTTCCGCCTTCAACCTGAAAATTCTTCAATGAAGCCGATTTACACTGATCATGTTGAAGTTCTAGGCAAAGTTGTTGGTCTTATGAGAAATCATATTTAAAAGTGTTAGCTAATATAATTACGTACTATATATTGTGTATTTAATATCTGAAAGCAACAAAAAGTTATTTTCTATTGACTATTGTTGTTTTTTTTTGTATAATAATATTATTAAATTTGTAAAAACAGCTAACAAATTAATTTTTGTTTAAAGTTTAAAAGGGGTGTTATGAAAACAGCTGATTTAATTCCTTTCATTTTATTAGAACTAAATGAACAAGATAAATACGGGTTTGAATTAACAAAAAACATTGAAACTAAATCAAATAGCAAAATTGTTATTAAGCAACCAACTCTTTACACATTGCTTAAGAAATTGGAAAAATCAAAATTCATATCTTCATATTGGCTTGACAGCGAAATTGGCGGAAAGCGTCATTATTATAAATTAACAGAAAATGGTCGTCTACAAGTTGCAACTCTTCCTAGTTATGAAATATTAATGAAAAATGCTTTAGAAGAAGATGATGAAGGACATGAAATTAATGAGAATTTAAATAAAAACCAATTTGAAAATGATAAAAAGATTTCAATTATGGATGAATTGTTAAATTCTCAACCAACACCTGTGGAAAACATTTTACCAACTGAAGATGTTTTTGCTGACAATAATATTGATAATGCAACTGAAATAGATATAAATATATTAAACTCTCAAATTTTGAAAAATGAAAATACTTCAAATGAAGAAAAGTTTGCTAACAACGAGAATGTGGTTAAATTTGCCGAGAAAATCGTAACAAAACCTATAGAAAAAGATATCTCAAATCATGTTGACAATAAAACGATACTTGATGTTGACTTCTCTATTCCAAAAAACGATATTCAAATAGAACATGTTGACTATTATGATATTAAAAATAATGACAATTATAAAAAATCAAAAAATATTACGAAAAAACTTATTCTTCAGTCTCTTTCAACCAGTGCAAGTTTAATGTTGATTATTATTGTCTGCTCAATTGTAACCTCTTTTACAGGAAGAACCGGCTTATATTATATGTTCTTAATTGGATCTATTCTAACTGCTTTATTCTATCCAATACTTATTGCTGTAAATGCAGATAAAATTAGATTAAAATATCAAAACAAAGAATATGCGCCTAAAACAAAATTAAAATTATACATATGTCTTTCAAGTATATTAGCCATATTACTAATTTGCATCATTGTTAACGTCAGTATTAAAAATAATACTTTTGTTCTATTATTTAGAATTAAAAATTTTGCAAATTTGTATGCCCCAGTTTTAATCTCATCAACTTGTTTGTTAGATGTATTATATAATCACACTTTCTTTAAAAATTTAAAATAGGAGAATTATGTTACCAGTTTTAAGTGTTCTAAATTTATCAAAAGAATATGGAACTAAAAAGGTTGTTAATAATGTAACCTTTTCAGTTTTTGCGGGTCAAGTTTTTGGCTTTGTTGGACCAAATGGTGCTGGAAAATCAACAACAATTCGTATGATAACCGGTTTAACACCTATCACTAACGGAGATGTTAGAATATGTGGTTATAGTATAAAACATGCTTACAAAAAAGCAATTTCTCAAGTTGGTGGAATTATTGAAATGCCACAACTCTACCCTTATTTAAGTGGAATGAAGAACTTAAAACTATTTGCAAATTTTTATGGAAAAGCCGCTGTTAGACGTATTCCGCAAATAGTTAAACTTGTTGGTATGGAAAACAGAATTCATGATAAAGTTGCAACTTATTCTCTTGGAATGAAACAACGCTTAGGTATTGCTCAAGCACTACTTGGCAAGCCAAAGCTTTTAATCTTAGACGAACCAACAAACGGTTTAGACCCTAATGGAATTGTTGAAATGCGTCATATCTTAAGAACTTTAGCAGAAAAAGAAAAAATGGCAATCATTATATCTAGTCACAACCTTGCAGAACTTGAGCAAATGTGTGATGTTATAGGTTTAATTAATAATGGTAAATTAATTGAGCACAAAACTATGGAAGATATTGATACCCTACTTCAGTCTAAACAACGTATTCAATTATTATGCAATTATCCAAATTATGCCGCTTTAGTTTTAAAGGAAAAATACGCATTAAAATCAAAGGTTGTTGGCAACTCAATAATTTTACCTCTTAAAGAAAGAAACATTGCACCTGTGGTATCCTTCCTAATCCATAAAAAAATTAAAGTCTACAGCATCAAAAAAATACAAAAAACTCTAGAAGAATTATATTTCGAACTGCTCAATAATGAACGCCCTTCTTCAAGCGTTATATAGGAGGAATATGTTTAAGGTTATATCAGCTGAAATAAAGAAAATTGTTTCAAAACCGGGAATTTATATTCTCTCTGTTTTGCTTGCAGTTGTTTTGGTTTTAGGAGTTTTAATTTACAAACCAACAGTTAAAGAAAGCACATATTTTGAACTTAAAGGCAATTCATATATTGAAAAATATACTGAGTTCACCGCTGGTGAAAATGCAGGAAAAAAAGCCGAAAGTAAAACAAAATTAAACAATTCTGTTAATGCAATAAAGAATTATTATGTTGAATATAATGGAGAAACTTTAACTCAAAAAGAGTATATTAATGTTTTATTAAAAAAAATAGATGAGCTTTTTGGTGAATATCAAGATTGTTCTAGTGATGCATCAGATGAGGATGACATTATAACCATTCGCTCTCAGTTGGTTACTTCTTATGAAGAATTAAATGATGCTATTGAAACTGCAGTAGTTACAAATCCAAAAAATCATTCGTATTCAATCATAACAACCAAACAAAACTACGAAGATTACTCATCTTTATATGAACAAGTTTTAAATTGGGCAAAAGTTAATGCAAAAAAGGAAGATATAACCAATCATATTATTGATTTTGAAAACAAATATGCTGAAAAATTTGAAGAATGTTTAAACAATTTTAAATATCCTACTCTTTCTAAAGATTTTGTTAAAACATACCCCTGTTTAGAAAATGACACAAAATATTCAATATTAACTGAAAGATTAAATAAAATAGAAATCCAAATTGAAGAACATAAAAACTTGGCAAATGCTGATGAGTCTTACAATAATAAAAATGTTGACAAAATGGATGAACTTGCGAACCTTTATGTTGACACTATTAACACTTACACTGAGCTCATTAAATACGAGTTAATAACTAATGCCTACTCTAATATTTCAACTAGCGAATCATTAAAAATGTTGTATTTATCTGATTATTCAAATTACAATGCAAAATCACTTCTTGAAAGATATAACTATTTATTTGAACACAATAAAGTTGAAAGAGATTATGGAAAACCTTTAACTATTGGCATCACTTCTAATGACAAAATTAACGCTTACGATTATTCTTATTTTGTTTTAAAAGTTTTCTCTTTTGTTATTATCATATATGCAATAATGTCTGCTTGCCACTCTATCGCCGGCGAAATTAAAGAAGGCTCAATGAGATATTTGGCAATTAGACCAGTTTCACGAACTACTTTATTCTTTGGCAAATGGTTATCTATAATTGCTATGAGTTCAATTTTAATGTTGTTTAGCACAGTCATATCATTATGTGTTGGAGGCGCAGTTTATGGATTTAATTCAAACACTATTTTAACAACATTCAACGGAATCAGCGCATTCACAATTCACCCACTTGGAATGATTGCAATATATCTATTCAGTATGTTCTTTGAATTAACTATATACTCATTGATTGCAATGTTATTTTCAGTTTTGTTTAAATCCGATTTAATCTCAATGACAATTCTATTGGTTGTATATTTGTTAAACACACTTCTTCCAATGTTCGTTCAAGGGGCTAATACTTGGCTTGCATTCTATCCATTCTCTCATATTTCACTCTATTCATTGTTTGGGAGTTCTTTGTTTGCTGATAGCAACAACCTATTTAACTTGATATTTGGATCAAAAGTTTATGCCGGAACTCACATTGCTCTAACTGCTAGCATTATAATTCTTCTTAGTGTGATTATTAGCGCAATTGCGGTTAAGATATTTAAGAATAAAGAATTATAAGAATACAATTTTTGGTAAAATGTATTTTTAATATTAAAAAAGGACTACGAATTGTAGTTCTTTTTAATTGTTACCAACAACAAAATATGTTTTCGTTAGACAATTGTTTTCTTTTGATGTTT
>JAZONT010000061.1:0-4458 GCA_045654665.1 Candidatus Onthoplasma sp. | reverse complement strand
AAGGAGAGGATTATGTATATACACGATTTAAAAAATGCTGACGGTGCTAGAACAAGCAAGAAAAGACTTGGTCGTGGTATCGGTAGTGGTATAGGTAAAACCTCTGGTAAAGGACACAAAGGTCAAAACGCTCGTTCAGGTGGTGGCGTTCGTCCAGGATTTGAAGGCGGACAAATGCCTTTATACAGAAGACTACCTATTAAGGGTTTCACAAATGCGAAATTCAAAAAGGTTTATTCAACTGTTAATGTTAGTTCTTTGAATGTTTTCGAAGCAAACACAGAAGTTGATGCAGTTAAATTGTTAGAAGCTGGCATCCTTTCAAAAATTGAAAAGGACGGTGTTAAAATTCTTGGTAACGGTGAACTCACTGTTGCTTTGAAAGTTAAAGCTAACAAATTCACAGCTCAAGCAAAAGAAAAAATTACAGCACAAGGTGGCAGTGTAGAGGAGGTATAATGTTTAAAACATTAGCTGACGCATTTAAAATTAAAGAAGTTAGAAACAAAATTATTTTAACTTTGGTATTACTTTTTATCTACCGTCTTGGCTGTTGGTTACCAATTCCAGGTATTGACGCTGAGGCTCTCGGTGTTAAAGTTGGCGGTAACGATTTCTTAAAATTGCTTAGCGCGGTAAGTGGTGGGGCGTTAAGCCAAGGTTCATTCTTGGCATTAGGTGTTTCACCTTATATCACTTCATCAATTATTATTCAACTTTTATCAGCAGTTATTCCTAGTTGGCAACGTCTTGCCAAAGAGGGTGGTGCTGATGGAAGAAAGAAAATTAGTCAATATACTAAAATTGCAGCATTAATCTTAGCAGTTGCTCAAGCAATTGGTATTGCTGTTGGTTTTGGTACTGCTGGTAGCACACATTTAGCATTATTTGGTGGCAAAGAATTTATTTGCTATGCATTTATAGTGTTAATGTTAACTGCTGGTGCAATGTTTACTGTTTGGCTTGGTGAAAAAATCACTGAAATTGGAATTGGTAATGGTATGTCATTATTGATTTTCGTTGGTATTTTATCTTCAGCTGGAACAGGCCTTATGACAAACTTCCAAACAATCGGTAACGGTGGCAAAGCTGCACAAAGTGCAATTTGGCAACTTATCTTATTCTTGGCAGTTTTAGTTGCAATCTTTGCTCTTGTTGTTTTCGTTGACGGCGGAGAAAGAAAAGTTGGCGTTCAATATGCTAAACAAATGAAAGGTAGAAAAATGTATGGTGGTCAATCAACATACATTCCAATTAGAGTAAATGCTAATGGTGGTATGCCAATCATTTTCGCAAGTTCAATCTTAACTTTCCCACAAATGTTATTTAGCATTTTCTGGCCAAACGCTGAAGGCGGATTTATTGGTTGGTGGAATAAGTGGATTGGTGCAGGATCAGTTGTTTATGCTATTTTAATGGCATTACTAATCTTAGCATTTGCATATTTCTACACTATGCTCAACTTTGACACAGAACAAATATCAAGACAAATTCAACAAAATGGTGGATTTATCCCTGGAATTAGACCAGGAAAACCAACAGCTCAATATCTTGATGGTATTAACAAGAAAATCACATTATTTGGTGCAATTTTCTTGGCATTCATGGCTTTAATACCAACATTGTTATTTTCAGCAATCGGTTTAGGTGGATTAAATTCGGCATTTAGTGCAACTGGTATGCTAATCGTAGTTTCTGTTGCTCTTGAATTTGATAAGCAACTTGAAGCTCAAATGATGATGAGAAACTATCGTGGATTTTTGAAGTAAGGGGAAAATTAAATGAATATTATCTTAATCGGAATTCAAGGTTGTGGCAAGGGTACTCTTGTTGCAGGTCTTGAAAAACATATCAACTTTTCATTAGTATCTATGGGACAACTTTTCAGAGATGAAATTGCAACAGGATCTAGTTTGGGTCAAGAAATCAAAAAGGTTATTGATCGAGGTGAACTTGTTGGAATGGATATTGTTATGTCAACTATTCAAAAGAAACTTGAAACAGACAATAGTTCAATTAAAATCTTTGATGGTTTTCCAAGAAATTTAGAACAAGCACAAGCTTTGGATAAAATCACAAATGTAGATTTAGTTGTGCATTTAGATTTGCAAAAAGAAGAAGCAATTAAAAGATTATTAAATCGTTTAACCTGTTCTAAATGTGGTTATATCACTCGCAAAGATGCGGTTACATCAAATGTTTGCGTTGAATGTGGTGGTGAATTAGTTCACCGTAGTGATGATACACTTGAATCTATTGAAAAGAGATTTGAAATATTCGATAAAGTTACTTATCCATTACTTGAAAAATACAGAAAACAAGGCGTAAGAATTGAAACTATTGAATCAATCAATAAAGACGACACTCTTAACGCAGTTTTGAAGGTATTAAATGAGTATAACTATCAAAAATAATAAACAAATTGAGAAGATGAGAAAAGCAGGTAAGATATTGAAAGATACTCTTAACCTGCTTGAAAGCTCAATTTATCCTGGCCAGACCACTTTGCGCCTTAATGATTTGGCCTATAATTACATTATATCCCAAGGCGCAAAACCTTCCTTCTTGAATTACGAGGGATTCCCATTCACGATTTGTGCAAGTTTAAACGATCAAGTTGTGCATGGGTTCTGCTCTAATATTCCTTTAATAGAGGGCGACATTATTAGCATCGATTGTGGCGTTATTTGGGAAGGTTATCATGCAGATGCTGCGAGAACTTTTCCTGTTGGAAAAATCTCACAAGAAAAACAAAAATTAATTGATGTCACAAAAGAATCGTTTTTTGAAGGCATTAAAGACATTAAAGCAGGTTCAAGATTAGGCCATATTAGCAACCGCATTCAAGTTCATCTTGAAAAAAATGGTTATGGTGTGGTGCGCGAACTTGTGGGACACGGAGTTGGTGAAAAACTTCACGAAGATCCATGTGTTCCGAACTATGGTAAGTATAACTCTGGAGTTGTGCTTCAAGAAGGTATGACCTTGGCAATCGAACCAATGTCTACTTTGGGCAAAAAAGAAGTGTACTTAGAAGATAACGACTGGACTGTAACAACTCAGGATGGTCTTGCTAGTGCACACTATGAAAACACTGTTTTAATAACAAAAGATGGTGTTGAAATATTAACTTTATAGGGGTGTTATGGAAACAAATTTTAAAGTTGGCGATATTGTTAAATCCTTATACGGTCATGACCAAAATCGATTATTTGTCGTTGTAGGTATTGACAAAAATGGATATATTGCTATAATAGATGGTAAATATAGAGAAAAAACAAACCCAAAACTTAAAAATCCAAAGCACTTAATTGTGGTGGAGCATGACGATAATCTAATTGAAAAAGTCAATTCACCAATTGTAACAAATGCAGAAATTCATAAATTGATTAAAGCATACAAAATAAAGGAGTAACAATGTCAAAAGAAGATGTTATCGAAGCTGAGGGTGAGGTTGTCGAAGTTTTAGGCAACATGAACTTCAAGGTTCAGATTATGAACAATCACATTATCACTGCTTATATTTCTGGGAAATTACGCACAAATTTTATTAGAATTTTGGTTGGAGATAAAGTGAAAGTTGAAATGAGTCCATATGATTTAACTAAAGGTAGAATCATTTGGCGAGATAAAAATTAATTCGCTTGAAACTTTTGCAAGTGAACAAATTATAAGGAGAAAATAACATGAAAGTAAGACCATCAGTTAAACCTATGTGTGATAAATGCAAAGTAATTAAACGTAATGGTAAAGTTATGGTTATTTGTTCAAAATCACCTAAACACAAACAACGTCAAGGTTAATTTAAGCGAAAATCTTTCGCTTTTCTTTGCGTTATAAGGAAAGCATAGAAATTCACTATCCAATTTCGAAAATAAAACAGTAAATTGTTTTGTTTTCAAATAATAGTTTCGAAAATAAGCACAACACTTCGCGGCAATTTTAGTGTTGTGAGAAAATATTAAAACAAAATTACAAGAAAAAATTTATAAAGGAGAATATAACATGGCTCGTATATCAGGTGTTGATTTACCTAATGAAAAAAGAGTTGAAATCGGTTTGACTTATATCTACGGTATTGGTAGAACAAGTTCAAACAAAATTTTGGCTGCAACTGGAATTAACCCAGACACAAGAGTGAAAGATCTCACTGAAGAAGAAATCGCTTCAATCCGTAAACACATCGAAGCAAATTATGTTGTTGAGGGTGAAAAGAGAAGAGACGTTGCTCTTGATATCAAACGCTTGAAAGAAATTAGATGCTATCGTGGTCTTCGTCATATTGCTAATTTACCAGTTCGTGGTCAATCAAGCAAACAAAACGCTAGAACACGTAAAGGCCCTAAGAAAACAATAGCTAATAAGAAAAAATAAGGAGTAAAATATCTTTAAAATGATATTAATCCTTTTGATCTTGTTCGTTTTGAACGAGTTCATACAAACAATCTAAAAAGGAGA
>JAZONT010000060.1:0-4695 GCA_045654665.1 Candidatus Onthoplasma sp. | reverse complement strand
CGAAACGAAGATTCCTCTTTAGAGATTAAGAGTTAACTCGATAATCAGTGGAAATAAAAAGGGAGCGAACTAAGTCACTCCGCAAAGTTTGGTGGACGATCAGGGACTCGAACCCTGGACCCACTGATTAAGAGTCAGTTGCTCTACCAACTGAGCTAATCGTCCATAAATCAATATTAAGATGATAGAGCAACCGCTTGGGCTGTCAGTTCGTTTTAACGAACATATTAATATTAGCAAATTTGTTTTTTTATGTCAATAGTTTTCAAAAAGTTTTTAATTTAAGGATTAAAATTATAATTAACATATAAAATTACATATTGGCATAAAATATAAGTATGAAAAAGATTGTTTTTACTGGTGGCGGAACATTGGGACATGTTATGCCGAATTTATGTCTTATTGAAGAACTGAAAAATGATTATAGTTGCTATTATATTGGTTCAAATAATGGAATTGAAAAAGACAAAGTTAAAAATATTGAGTATTACGAAATACCAACTATTAAATTAGTGCGTGGGAAAGTGTTCAAAAATCTAAAAATACCCTTTGTTTTAATTAATTCGATAATTAAAGCAAAAAAGATATTAAAAGATATTAAACCAGATATTGTTTTTAGCAAAGGTGGATATGTGTCGCTTCCTGTTTGTATTGCAGCAAAAATGCTTAATATTCCAGTTATCACTCATGAAAGCGATTACTCATTAGGACTTGCAAACAAACTTATTTTGCGTGTTTGTGATAAAATGTGTGTTAACTTTAAAAATCTAGAAGGAAAGAATAAAAAAATTATATACACAGGTCCTATTTTTAGTAAAGATTATGAAAGGAAAGAAAAAGATTGCTCTAATTTAAATGTAGATAAAACCAAGTCAACCATTTTAATTGTTGGTGGATCTCTTGGAAGCAAAAAAATAAATGATAACATTTTTTCAATTTTAAAAGATTTACTTGTTAATTTTAACATTATTCATATCACGGGTAAAGGAAACAAAAAAATTAAATCATATGATAACTACAATGCTTTTGAAATAATAGATGATATGGTTAATTTATATAATATTGCAGATTTTGTTATTGGACGAAGCGGGGCAGGTGTCACAGCAGAGTGTTTATTTAAAAAGTTGCCTATGTTGCTTATACCACTAGAAAATGGTGCTTCTCGTGGTGACCAAACACTGAATGCAAAATATTACGAAAACTTAGGTGTTGCAAAGATTATTAAAGAGAAAGACTTAACACCAACTCTGCTTTTAAAAGAAATTAATGAATTAAACAAAAACTTGGCTATATTTAAACAAAACTTTAAACAACAATCTCAAATAAACGGCAGAAAAAAAGTCGTTGAATTAATTAATGATTTTACAAATAAAAAATAGACTTCAACGTCTATTTTTTTATGTCATTATAAATATCTTCAGCAATTTCAAAAATTTTTTTACTTTCTTGATTTGAACAAGATTTTAATTTAATCTTTTTAGGTTTTCCATAAACCTGAAGAATTGGTGGACCTATCCATTCATAATAACCTGTGTTTTCTAACACGCCTTTAATTAAATGTAAACTTGCTTTTTGTTGGCTGGGGCAGAACATTCCAATAAACAACTTAACAAGCCAATTAATTGCTTTTGGATAGTGGTTTGTCATCTCGGTGAGTGTTAGTCCAGGATGCACAATGGAAAGGTTTACTTGTTCAATTTTACATAGTTCCATTAATGAAAAAGTTAAAAATCTTTTTGCATTTCCATAAACTTTGCTATGTTTTTTTTGTGTTGAAAAGTCAATGTCTAACTCATTAATTTTAGAGTAGTTGTGAGCAATAGAACTGACTGCCACAATTTTACCATTAACTGCTTTAATATTATTCAACAATTCCTTTGCCATATAGTAATGAGACATAAAATTGATTTGAAAAACATTGTCATAACCTAAATTTGTTTTAAATCTTGGAATATTATAAGCACCAGCACATAAATAAAGAATATCTATATTTTTTTGCTTTAATATTTCGACGGCAGATTTTACGCTTTCAAAATTTTCCAAATCACACGCAATAAATTCAATTTTAATATTAGGATTAATAGAAAGCAATTCTTTTATTTGCAAAGTAGTTTTTTCTTTATTTCGATTTAATAATATAAGATTAGCACGTAAATTTGCCAAGATTTTAACTAACTCATTGGCAAGCGTGCCTGTTGAACCTGTTATTGCAATTGTTTTTCCTGTTAAATCTTGAGAGTTTTCCTTAATCCATTTGTTTATGTTCATAGTTTTATTTTAACAAAAAAATCAAAATAAGTAAACAAAAAATGTCGACAGGAACGACCTTGTGTCGAGTACGCATACTAATAAATCACACCCTTTCTAAATAGGGCTCCCAAAGAAGTAAACGCAGTGCTTCGCATGGGAAAAGGAGCATTAACTAAAAGTTTAATTTGCGATAAAAAAATCGCAAACGTGTTGTTTTGCGATAAAAAAAATCGCAAACGTGTTGTTTTGCGATAAAAAAAATCGCAAATAACTAAAAAGTTAAATGCGACATATGGGGTGGATAACAGGGAAATAGCGTTAAGAAACAACAACTGCTTGTTGTTTTAGCGTAATTTCGGGAGCGCATCAGCGCGGTCTGACCGACAGGGCGAACCTTGGTTCGAGTCCGTTAGCCATAAGCAAAGTTAAATAAAAAAATCACACCTTTAAAGTGTGAAATTTGTATGGGGTGGATAACAGGGAAATAGCGTTAAGAAACAACAACTGCTTGTTGTTTAAGCGTAATTTCGGGAGCGCATCGGCGCGGTCTGGGCGACAGGGCGAACCTTGGTTCGAGTCCGTTAGCCATAAGCAAAGTTAAATAAAAAATCACACCTTTAAAGTGTGAAATTTGTATGGGGTGGATAACAGGACTCGAACCTGCGACAACCAGATCCACAATCTGGCGCTCTACCAACTGAACTATATCCACCATTGGCTGGGGTAGATAGATTCGAACTATCGCATGCAAGAGTCAAAGTCTTGTGCCTTACCGCTTGGCGATACCCCACTGTGCCGAATATTCGGCATTTTAATCATTTGCTCTTAAACTCGCAAATTTCATTGTTGCCGAAATTCGGCACCCTAGAGACAACCACATGTTTTTCTCTCATTACTTTCCTTAGAAGGAATTTTAAATATAGTCAGCTAGTTGAGAAGTCAACCTCTTGGTGCGTCAAGAGGGATTCGAACCCCCGACCCCCGCCTTAGAAGGGCGATGCTCTATCCAGCTGAGCTATTGACGCAAGTGGGCAATTTGCCCTTTTTATTTGTTTGCAGTTGCAAACTCCATTAATGAGCAATAGCCCATTTTTAAGAAAGAGCAAACAAACTTTTCCCTTTCTTCCTTTTCCTTTGAATAGGTTGAATGCATCATAATGAATGGAGCGGGTGAAGGGAAGAGCTGTTTCACATCACCTCACGCAACAATAAATTGTTGCTAACTCATAACTAAAACAACAAGCAGTTGTTGTTTATTAACGTTATTCGCCCTCTCAGGGTTCGATTCCCTTTAAGATTGAATAAAGTTTGGAGCGGGTGAAGGGAATCGAACCCTCGTAACTAGCTTGGAAGGCTAGCGCTCTACCATTGAGCTACACCCGCACATTAACAACACATAATAAAGAGTGCTTTTTACACTTTCACATGCAACAAATATATAATATCACACTTTCAATTTTATTGTCAAGACAATTTTGTAAAAATTTTAAATATTTTTTCAAATTTTTTATTAAAAACACTTGTTTTTTTTATTTTTATGTTGTATAATACAAAAGTCATCACTGAAAAGTGGTGTTAATTATATGGTTCATTAGCTCAGTTGGTAGAGCACATGACTTTTAATCATGGTGTCCCGGGTTCAAGTCCCGGATGAGCCACCAGAGCGCTCATGCGCTTTTTTTAAAGATTTTGCAAAATGATAGAAGAAGGCAAAATTAAGGGTAAAGTTAAATCCACTTTTGGGAAAGAAGTAATGAAGAAAACACTTGTTAAGGGTTTGCTTCATAAAAGATTTGATTTGCCTATAAATGAAATTTTGCTAAGCAAAATGATAGAAGAATGCAAAATCAAATCTGGGGATGTGGCGAAATTGGCAGACGCGCTAGACTTAGGATCTAGTGGGTGACCGTGGGGGTTCAAGTCCCTTCATCCCCACCAGAAAGCACGAAAGTGCTTTTTTTGTTACTTATTGGGACTTGAACCAAGGTTCACCCTGTCGGTCCAGACTGCACAGGTGTGCTCCCGCTCATTTGATAAAAATTTATCACTGGCAAGTTTATTAAAGAATTTGCTCCTTAATCAGTACTATTGTTGTTTTAGGTTTTTAAGTTTTTGCGATTTTTTTATTTTACTATTGAAATTTTGTAATATATGTGTTAAAGTATTATTAGAGGTAAGCAAATGAAAATGTTAACAAAAAATTGTGAAAAAAAAGAAATCGAACAAATGGCATTAAATTTAATTATGCGTCAAAAAGATATGTTTACGGTTAAAACTATAATATTATCGTTAAGATCCATTTGTCACGAAGAAATATCAAATGATGTTATTGAAGAAATCGTTTTTAATGCTTTTGAAGTTTGTATCAGTGAAAGGTTAATTGATTATATCGATAAATACACTTATATGGTTGATCCAGCAGTCAAATTTGAATATGATAATAAG
>JAZONT010000059.1:0-4123 GCA_045654665.1 Candidatus Onthoplasma sp. | reverse complement strand
AAATTTATTTTATTTAAAAAATTTAATAAAATCTTCAAAAACACCATTAAAATTTACAAAAAAATTGTTGAGATTGCTCGCAATTTCATTAATTATTTTATTTTTATTATCATTTTTCAAATACGCATTTTTATTAATTATATGTTTAACACCAATTCTTCCAATTCTGTCAAACCTCATAAACATATATGACAAAATTAAAAATTTATACTACATAAATAAAGCAAGCAACAAACTCAAAAATCATCAAACAAAAATTATAGCCATAACAGGCAGTAATGGTAAAACCAGTGTTAAAAATATTTTATTAAAAATGCTTTCAGCTAAATTTAAAACACAAGCCACTCCGGCAAGTTTTAACACCCCACTTGGTATTGCAAAATTCATCAATAACGACTTAAAATATGAAACAGAATTTTTAATTTTGGAGTACGGCGCAAGACACAAAAACGACATTAAAAAATTGTGCAATTTGTTTGGCGCAGATTATGGAATTGTCACAACCGTAACAAGTCAGCATTTGGAAAGTTTTAAGTCAACAGAAAACATATTTAAAGCAAAATCTGAACTGCCAATTTTTCTTGAAAATAAAATTTGCGTTTTTAATATTGATAACCTTTTCACACTAAGAATGTTCAATGAAAAATCTGGCGATAAAATTTCAGTTTCAACAAACCAAAGCGCAAACATTTTTGCCAGCAATATAAGAATAGAAAATTTTAAAACTCATTTTGATTTACACATTAACAATCAAGTTTATTCTTTGAAAACAAACCTACTTGGCAAACATAACGTTTTAAATATTTGCCTTGCCACAGCACTAGCAAATCATCTTGAAACGCCAACTGAAAACATCATTTCAGCAATTGAAAATTTAGAACAAGTCCCTCATAGATTATCACTCACTCAAACACATATAAACATTTTAGATGATAGTTATAACTGTTCACCACTCAGCGCAAAAGAATCTCTGTGTGTTTTAAAAAATTTTCCTGGTAAAAAAATGGTTGTAACTCCTGGAATTATTGAGTGTGGAAAAGAAAAATTTAATATCAATTTCAAGCTTGGCAAACAACTGGCGCATTTTGATTACATTGTTATTATTGGAAATGAAAACAAGCAAGCAATATCTCTTGGAATAAAAAAAGAGATTGAAGAAAATAATCTTCAACCTCAAATCTGTTTTTCGCCATCACTAGAAGAAGCAAAACAACATTTTTCAAAACTTAATCATGGTGACACATTACTTCTTTTAAATGATCTACCTGATGATTACAATTGAAGTTTTTCCAATACAATCACTTAAAAAAGAGTTTAGTTAACTCTTTTTATCATTTCAATGGCATCATCGCCGTTAATATAGTAGTTTTTGCGTGTTCTACGCTTTACAAATCCAAGTTTTTTATATAATAAATATGCAGTAATATTTGTGTAAGCAACTTCCAAACTTAACGTTTCAACATTGTTTTCTTTTGCATAACTTTCTGCTTTTTCAATTAGTTTTGTGGCAATTCCAAGATTTCTAAAATCTTTATTTACCACAATGCTATCAATGTTAAGTTCATCACTAACACTTAGCATTATAAATCCAGCAGTTTCATTATCAACAACTGCCTTAAATATAGCATAATTTTCGCTATTTAAGGCTGTTTTTATTTGTTCTTCACTCATTGTGTTTACTGAGATATTATCTTGCTCCAACTTAACAATTTTAGCCAAATCATCAATTGTTGCTTCTTTAATTTCCACTTCACATCGTTTTAACTTTTCGTTTTCAGCCTGCGAAAGTTGATAATAAACAGGAACAAGCGTTTCATCGTTACTTTTTTCCAAACAATCAAGGAAAACTTTTGCATCATGTTCAACAACCAAACAATTTAAGTTTTCATCTTGCTTAAACATTCCAATTTGTTTTCCTTCGGCAACTTCAATTAGTTCTTTTAAAGTTAAATTTCTTGGATATTTATAAACAATACCATGAATAATTTTTGCAACAAAATAACTATCTCTACTTCCATTTATTGCAACAGTTTCAATTTCCTCGTTTTTGTCTTTTGCCAATGCAAACAAATAATCTAGGTTATTAACACCTTTCGCTTTAACATTAAGCACATCTCTATACGCTTTGATTGTTGAAATTCCAACTCTAATTCCAGTGAAAGAACCTGGACCTATCACAACGCCAAATTCCTCAACATCGCATATTTCAACATTGTTTTCATTTAACATTTTGTCAATTTCAGGCAACATTGTTTCGTTATGGTGCATTTTTGAACTGATAGTTTTTGAAAAAATTTCATTGTCCTTTTTTAGAACAATGAAAAGTTCATCTGTGGCAGTGTTAATAAGTAATTTATTCATATATAATTTCAAATTCCCTTTCGTTTTCGCTTATATACTTAATGTTAACACAAATTGTTTTATTTGGCAAGAGAGAAGCAATGTTTTCACTCCACTCAATAAATTTAACACTATCAACCTCATCAATAATCTCATCAAAGCCAGATTCAATAGCTTCTTCAGTTGTTATTCTGTAAGTATCAAAATGATGAAGTTTAAATTTCCCAACATATGATTTTAATATTGCAAATGTTGGACTATTAACAACATCTTTAACACCAAGAGATTTAAAAACAAACTGAGTGAAAGTGGTTTTACCCGCACCCAAATCACCATTCAACAAAACAACTTCGCCACCTTTTAATTTGGCAGCAAAGTCGTTTGCTAATTTTTCAGTTTCATCTAGCCCACAAACTTTAATTTTCATTAATTAATAACCTTTTTGATAACTTTAATTGGCTCAATTTTTTCGCCAGTTACTCTTATGCAACCCGCAATCGCACTTTTATATTGTTCCAAATCTTCATCGTCTTTATAATAGAAAGAAACAATAACATCACCCTTTTTCACATAATCACCAATTTTAGTACGTTGAACAATGCCAATATTGCCATCGTGAGTTTCAGCACAAAGACGTCGAATCAATTCTCCAAGCAATAACGCATTAATACAACCAACATAACCATCTTTATCGGCTAAGAAATTAATTGATTTATAAGGTTTGAATATTTTAGCTTCTTCAACAAGTTTAGCGTCTCCGCCTTGCAATTTAACAAGTTGTAAGAATCTTTTATACGCAGAGCCATTGTCAAGAGCCATGTTAACCATATCTTCCACATCTTTTCTTTTTAACTTTTTATTTGCCTTTAAAATCATTTGAGTTGCATATTCTACAGCAATATCTCTCAACAAACACTTCCTTCCTTGCAAAACATTAAGAGCATCAACAACTTCAATTGCATTACCAACACCCTCACCTATTGTTTGCAATGTGTTAGTTATAACCATAACACTTTCAACGCCAGATTTATCAAAAACATATTTTAATATTTTAGATAAATGCAAAGCATCATCATATGTTTTAACAAGTGAAGAATATCCATATTTAATATCAACCAAAACAACATTTGCTCCACTTGCAAGTTTTTTTGCAGCAATTGATGCAGCTAACAAATTCAAATCAGCACCAAGACCACATTTCTCACGCACATCAAATAAAAGCTTGTCCGCAGGACACATTAATTCATCATGAGACAAAACGCAAGCATTTGTTTTTGTTAATGTCTTTTCAATTTCTTCATTGCTTAAAGTAACTTTAAAACCTGGAATAGAGCCAAATCTATCAGCACTTCCATTCGTGAACATAAAAGATTTTGCAGTTGTTTTAATTATTTTATAACCTAAGCTTGCAAGAAGTGGAATAAGAACAATACTTGTTGGATCACCAACACCTCCAGTTGAGTGTTTTTCTAAAACAGTTCCATCAAAAGATAAAACCTTACCACTATCACGCAAGGCTTTTGTTAAATATAAAACCTCTCTTTTGCTCATCCCGAAAGAATTCAACGCAATGAAAAACTTCATTGATTCTTTGCAAGCACCACAAGCAAGAAATTTGTCAATAGCTTCATAAAATTCTGTTTGATTTAATTCTTTTCCTTCATATTTTTTATCAATAAATTTTTTAAACATACCCCTAACCTCTTGTTATAATTTTATAAATTATTTGGTTTTTTGTCAAATACTTTTCAGTGATTTTTCATTTAGTTTAAAAAACTGTTTT
>JAZONT010000058.1:0-6066 GCA_045654665.1 Candidatus Onthoplasma sp. | reverse complement strand
AAAATTTCAATAAAATTGTTAAATTTATTAATTTTTTTATTATTTTTTAATGTTTTTAAATTAATTTTATTTATTTTTTGTTTTTTATTTTCCGTTAATTTGTTTTTTATTTTTTCAAAAACATTTCTTCTAAAATCATTCAACACCTTCTTAGGCAAGAAAATATTTTCTATTTCACAAGTTAAATTCACTTCAAAAAATTCACTCTTGCTAAAGTTTAATTTCAACTCATCTTGAGTTAAAGGTTGATTTTTTGCAAGAGAGCAAACCTCACCCTCAATCACAACATTTTCACCATTTAAAACAACTTCTGCTTTAATTGGCAAATTTTCTTTTGCTATGATTTTAATTTCAATCTTTCTTCTACTTGTGGTGTTTAATAAACGCTGCTCTTTTTCAAAATCACTAATTAAATGAACATCACAATTTTGAACAACATTTTGTGTTGTTGTGATTCTATATAGATTGCCCACCAATTTAACATCGTAAGCAGTGATAACAACTTCTTCATTTCCACCTATAAATTTTAAAACTGATTTTGCAGAAATTTCCCTATCGCTAGAAATATATATTTCATTAAACTTTTTGCCAACTTTAAATTTTTCAACTTTGCCAACGCAAATTCCAATATGGTTTTGTTTATTTGAAATAATCTCACCATTACCATTGAAATATCCTGCGGTGTAATCTCTATTAAATCCAAGCATCAAATATTCAAGGTTATATTTTTCACCACTTAGTGCCTGTTTGTATATCTTAGTTGCAATTCCAACATAATAAGGTCTTCTTGCCCTGCCTTCAATTTTTAAAACATCAACACCAGATTCTTCCAATTCTTTTAAATTTTCAAGCATATTGAAATCTTTTGCGCTTAATAAATAACCATTCTTTATTTCTTTATCATTTAATCTAAAAGAATAAGGAAGACGGCAAAGTTGTTTACACTTCCCACGATTTCCGCTAGCATCAAACAAATATGAACTCAAATAACAATTCCCAGAAAAAGCAACACATAATGCACCTTGGCAAAAATATTCAATTTCAATATTAGAATTATCTCTAGTTCTTTTAATTTCTTCAAGTGGTGTTTCACGAGATAAAACCACGCGCTTAAAACCCAAAGCTTCTATTGCTTTAACACCTTCAAGATTATGAATTCCCATTTGAGTGCTAGCATGCATTTCGATTTGTGGATAATTCTCATGAATTAAACTTGCAAGTCCAATATCTTGAATAATGAAACTATCAACGCCAAGATTGAATGCCTCCACAACCAAATCTAAAACCGATTGCATTTCTGCGTTTGAAAATAAAATATTCACAGTTAAATTAACTTTAACACCAAAAATATGAGCAAACTCAACCGCGTCTTTTAAAGTAGACAGAGAAAAACCTTCAATGTTACGTGCATTAAAATCTTTAACTCCAAGATAAACTTCATCCGCACCATTGTAAACAGCCATTTTTAAGCTTTCCAAATCCCCCACAGGTGATAAAATTTTCATTTTCATGATTTAAGTATATCATAAAAATAATTTATAAACAAGAGTAAATTTAATTTTGTTTCCAATCAAACAACGTTTCATATACAACTTTCATATAACTAGCAACTTTTAGTGCAATTAAAATAACAACTTCTTCGCCTCGCATAAACTTATCAAATGTTTTAACTGAAATATAACAATTCTTTGAAAAACTATTTTTAGTTAAATGATTGTCTTTTAAATATTTTTCAACCACTTCTGTTTTTATTTTTACTTTCATATTAATTCCTTTTAAATTTTATTACAATTTGTATTAAAACACAAATATTTTAGTGAATTTTAACTAATAATACAATTAAAATATCATAGTTTCACTAAATAGCTATTATTTTTAATCACTTTTGGACTAAATTTGTCGAAAATTATATTCTAGTTTTATAAAAGGATTAAATTTTATGATTTTGAAAGATTTAAGAAAGAAATTAAAAATATCACAGGTTGAAGTATCCAACAAATTAGGAATTCCTCAATCTTCATATTCTCATATGGAAATTGGAAGAAGCGAACCAGATATTAAAACATTAATCAAACTTGCCGACTTCTTTAAGGTTCCAATTGATGCTTTAGTTGAAAGAAATTTCCACAATATCGATTTTGCAAAATTCACAGACATACACTTCGAACTTTTGGAAAAAATTTCCGCTTTAAGCGAAACTCAATGCCAAAAATTAATTGGTTACATTGACGGAACAAACGCAAAATAATTTTCTACTAAAACACAGCCACAGCAATCGACATTTTAATGCACTTTCATGTGCATTTTTTGTTTTATTTTAAAAATTTAGAATAAAACTATTAACTTTTTTAAAAAAAGTGATATAATCATACGCATAGGAGATAATTATGCAAAATTTTAAAACTGTTCCAATAACATTGGTTACTGGTTATTTAGGAAGCGGAAAAACAACTCTGCTTAATCATATTTTAACAAACACAAAAGGATACAAATGTGCCGTTATTGTAAACGATATTGGCGAAGTTAATATTGATGCTGAACTTATTGAAAAGGGTGGAATTGTTGGAAAACGCGAAGAAAGTTTAGTTGCACTTCAAAACGGATGCATTTGTTGCACATTGCGCCAAGATTTAATTGAACAAATTCATGACATTGTTAAGCAAAACAAATTCGACCACATTATTATTGAAGCTAGTGGTATTTGCGAGCCAATTCCAATTGCACAAACACTTAATTTCTTAACTGAAAGCTTCGTTGCTAATAACATGCCAAAATACTGCGAACTAGATGCAGTTGTTAGTGTTGTAGACACACTCAGAATGGTTCAAGAATTTGGCTGTGGTGACGAGCTTGTTAAAAAAGATATTGACGACGAAGATATTGAAAACCTTGTTATTCAACAAATTGAGTTTTGTGATATTCTCATTATGAATAAGGTTAGCGAAGTTAAGCCTGAAGAACTTGCTAGAGTAAAAAAGATTGTTAAAAATCTTCAACCAAAAGCAAAACTTATTGAAACCGACTTCTCACGTGTTGAAATGAGCGACATTTTAGACACAAAACTATTTAACATGGAAAATGTTTTAACTTCAGCAGGTTGGTATCAAGAAATTGATAAAGACATTGATGAAATTGAAAAAGAAAATGCTCATCATGACCACCACGAACATCATCACGATGAAAATTGTGAATGCGAAGAATGTTCTTGTCATGACCATAACTGCGACTGCCATGAAGATGAACATGGTCACAAACATCACGACGAACACTGTCATCACCATCATCGCGAGCATTGCCACTGTCACAATCATGAACATGGCGAAACAGAAGAATATGGAATTTCAACCTTTGTATACTTTAGAAGAAAGCCGTTTGATAGATTAAAATTTGAAGAATTTGTTTCTCGTGATTGGGGAAAACAACTAATTAGAACAAAGGGTCTTGTTTATTTTAGCGATAACAATAAAATGTCTTTCATCTATGAACAAGCAGGAAAACAAAAAATGCTCACAGAAAATGGTCCATGGTATGCAACATATCCTCGTGAACAAGTTAATCAACTTCTTCAAATGGATGAAAAATTTAGAAAAGATTGGGACGAAGTTTATGGCGACAGAATGATCAAACTTGTTTTCATTGGTCAAAAGATGGATAAACACAAAATGATTGAAGATTTAGATAAAATTTAAAAAAATCTCTGGAACTTCCAGAGACTTTTTTGTTAAAACTTTCTATTATTTATAAACTTTGTTGTGTTTTATATGATTGCAATAAGAACTCATAATAAGTTTGTGGTTCTTCAACAACTTTTTTCTTTTCGCCAACCGTGAAACTATTTAATATTTCGGTTAAACCCCGTTTCTTGTTTTCAATGAAAACTTTTAATTCGTTTGCACTTATTTTGAATTTTCTTAACTCTTTTGTGTCATTACCTGAACAATGATATTCCAAATGTTCTTTGCTTAATTTATCTAATCTCTTTTCAAACAATCTTCTAAATTCAAGATTAGATAAAATCAACCTGTTTTCTTTTTTCATTCCCAAATATTCAACAATGGTATTTATGTCTTCCAGTGTATAAACATTATCATTTAAATAAATTTGTTTTAAAAATTCCAATCTAAAACCCGCATCTTTCTTAAGGTATGGATTAACATAATCATAAAAATAAATAGGACAGGTTGCAGGATTTCTTGATGTTTTTGCAATCTGCAATAAAAATTCCTTATCATCCATTAATGTTGGAAAATTTTCAAACGAAGAATGATCTGAAAATTCATTCGCAATTAAATATCCGTATTCTCTACATTCTCTTCCACAAGGCTTAACACTTCTACCCCAAACTAGTCGTAAGAACAAACGCTTATCAGTAAACTTGTTCACATACAAGTTGAAATGTTCTTTCCCTTCATCTCTAATCTCTCTTGTTTCACGCCTATCAATTTTCTTTGCCCTTTTCTTATCCGCCATGTTTCACCTCTTAACAACAAACTAACATTGAATTACAAATTTGTCAATATTAAATAAAAAAATTATGTAAAAATTTTAAAAATTAAATTATTCAATTAAAAGTATTGAAAATTCAGTTTTTTATGATATAATCATAACACAAATTAATTTAAGGAGTTTTTATGAAATTAATTGTTGGTCTTGGCAACCCTGAAGGTAAATATACAAACACGTAACTCGGCTCATTAAATTTCGCTCGAGGGTTGTGTTCTATCTTGTCGCATTATAAAGGAGTTTTTATGAAATTAATTGTTGGTCTTGGTAACCCTGAAGGTAAATATACAAACACGTACCACAACACTGGTTTTAACGCTGTGGATTTTTTTGCACGCATTCATAATTTAAAATTTTCAACAACTAAATGTCGTGCTGAAATTGCAAAAGGTGACGGATTTATTATTGCAAAACCTCAAACATACATGAACCTTAGTGGTGATAGCGTTTACGAACTAAAAAAATACTTTAAGATTTCTTTAAGTGATATCCTAATCATTTTTGACGACATTGACCTTGCAAAAGGCAAACTTCGTTTCCGCCTAGCAGGCAGTGCTGGAACTCACAATGGTCTACGCGATATTGTGAACAAAGTTGGAACAACTCCTCGTCTTAGAATTGGTATAGGTAGAGATTCCAATATGGACTTAAAAGACTATGTTCTATCCACCGTTGACCAAGCAAGCAAACCTATCATGCAAGAAGCATATGTTAAAGCAAATGATTTAATTGAAAAATTTATTGCAGGAGAATTATGTCAAGATACGACGATTTAATTTTCAATATTGGCAAGTCAACCATATTTTGCAACAATCTCGGCTTCGGCGAACAAGGTGCTGTTTTAAACAAAATTCAAAACAGCATTTTTATCTGTCCAAACATTGAAAAAGCAAGGCAAATGCAATCACAGTTGAACGCTCTCAATCAAGAAAATGTTTTGATTGATGATTTTTCTCGCCCATTTACACTTTCAAAATTTCAAAGCAACGAAAGTAAGTTTGATTTAATTAAAACAATTTATAAATTATGTTTTTCTCGCCCAACAATTATTAGCACCGCAAATATTTTATTTTCTTTTCTTCCAAATTTGGAAAATTTTAAAGCAAATGTTATAACTTTAAACAAAACCGAAGATTTTGACATTCAAGATTTAGAAAAAAAATTAATTTCTATTGGTTATAAAAAAACAGAAACCGTAACAAGCAAAGGCGAATTTTCAAGACGCGGTGACATTCTTGACGTGTTTAATGTTATCGATGATAACCCAACTCGTTTTGATTTCTTTGACACAAATTTAGAGAACATTTACTCTTTTGATTTTTTAACCTTTGACAAACTAAACAATTTAAACTCTTTAAATATTGTTCCTAACAAAATTTCATTAATTAGCGAAGAAGAAAAATCTCAAATTCTAAGCCAACTTAACGAATTAAAAATTGAAAATAATTTAATTTACGATTTAATTTCAGCAATTGAACTAAATGAAGATATTCCTCTTGAATTTTTATATCCTTTCACTAATTCAATTAAAAGCTTTGCTGAAATCAATTATCCAATAGTAAT
>JAZONT010000057.1:0-12493 GCA_045654665.1 Candidatus Onthoplasma sp. | reverse complement strand
GTTTATTTTTAACAAATTAATTTAATTTATTTAAGTTTAACATTTAACAAAATAAAATGTCAAACATATTCTTTATTAAAGCAACATTTTATAATAATTAATTATTAAAAGCAGTGTTTACAATCTTTTCAATATTGGTGTTGATATTTGTTGTGGTTTTGTTTGAAAAATATGAAATATATTCAATGTTCCCATCGCCACCTTTAATTGGTGAAAAATCTAAATTTTTTAAATAAAAATTATTTCCATTAAAGAATTTCACAACCTTTTTTAACACATCTTTATGTATGGTTTTACTTTTAATAATACCACCATATTTAGTGGCAATTCCTTTTCCACACTCAAACTGTGGTTTAATTAAACAAATCATATCCACCAAAATATTTTCATTATTTACCTTTTCAATAATAGGCTCAAGACTAGTGAAAGAAACATCACAAACAACCACATCAACACCCAAAAATTTTTCGTGTGGAAAATTTTTAATGTTGGTGTTTTCATGCAATTCAACTTTTTCGTTTTCCCTTAAACTTTCATGCATAACATTTGTTCCAACATCAACAGCGATCACTTTTTTTGCTCCGTTTTGAAGCGCACAATCAGTAAAGCCACCTGTGGATGAACCAATATCTAAAACCACTTTATTTTTAAGGTCAATTTTAAAAACATTGAGTGCCTTTTCAAGCTTTAATCCACCACGAGAAACATATTTTAAAATATTGGTGTTTAAAAGTTTTATCTCATCATTTTCACACACTTCAAAACTTGATTTGTTTTGAATTTTTCCATTAATTTCAACAGCATTATTCGCAATAAGTTCTTGCGCTTTTGTTCTTGTTTCAACAAGATTTCTGGTTACCAATTCTTTATCTAATCTACTCATAATAAATATTATAGCATCTTTTATTAATTAATCAAACTTTTTTGAAAAAATAAATTTATAAAAAATTTTAAAAACATCTTAAAAATAGTTGATTTATAAGAATTTTTTTGTTAACATTTTAATAGTTGAAAACATTCAACAAAAAGGAGAAAAACATGAACACAATTAGCGCAGGTGAATTTATTAAACAAGTTGCCGAAGCAACAGGTTGCACACAAGTTCAAGTTAAAGCTATTTTGAACGCAGCTGGTGAACAATTAAAAACAAACCTTAAAAAAGGAAATGAAATGCACTTCATCGGTTACATGAACTTTGGCATTAAAGCTGAAAAAGCTAAAACAAAACTCAATCCTTTCACTGGTGAAAAGATTAAAGTTGCTGCTTGCAAGAAACCTACAGTTAAATTGAGTGCATCTTTCAAACAATTGTTGAAGAAATAATTTTTTAACAAAGAGTTTGAACTCTAAACCACACAATCATGTGTGGTTTTTTCTTATCTTAATAATATTAATATATTGTTTGACTATTTGTAATAATAGTGTTATTCTAATTTTAGGAGGTTTATATGTCAATGTTAACTATTGGAATAATTGCAGGTGCAATTTTATTGCTGGTTGTTATTTGCGCTGTTTTCACATATAATTCATTAGTAAAATCAAGAAATAAGGTTGAAAAGTCTTTTGCGGACGTTGATGTTATTTTGAAAAAAAGATATGATTTAATTCCAAATCTTGTTAATTCTGTTAAAGGTTATATGAAGCATGAAAAAGAAACTTTAACACAAGTAACAAATTTAAGAACTTCAGCACTTCAAGCAAAAACCACAGATGAAAAGGTTAAAATCAACAACGAAATAACTTCAGCTCTTGGAAACATTGTTGCAGTTGCAGAAAATTATCCAAACCTTAAGGCAGACACAAGTTTCTTGTCTCTTCATCAATCTTTAAGAGATATTGAAAATGAATTGTCTGGTTTTAGATTGTCTTACAATGAATGTGTAACAAACTTAAACACCAAAATTCAAACTTTCCCAAATAACATGTTTGCAAAAATGTTTGGATTTAAAAAAGCTGAACTTTTTGTGATTGTTGACCCAAAAGAAAGAGAAAATGTTAAAGTTGAATTTTAACAAAAAAACAATTACATAAAAAGTTTTGTTATAAAAAAAGAAGGCTCAACCTTCTTTTTTTTACATCTTAAAAACTTTATTATTGTTCTTTATTTCATCAATTAACAGTAAAAGATTTTCTATGTCATCATAAAATCTTTCAAACACCTTACCACATGGCTTTTGATTTAATGTTTTTAGCTTAAACAAGTTTTTATTCATTCCTAAATACATTGCACCACTTTTTCTTAATGATAATTTTAATTTTAAGTCATGTGCAAATTTAAGCAATTTTTGCATAAAGGCTGGAGTTAAAATTAATAATGCTTCTAATTGATTATCTGTGTATGTTTTAAATTTTTTATTAAACTTAATATCTTCCAACTTTATTCTTTTCTCGCCTTTAAAAGAAGCATTTAAAGACAAACCGCATTTAAATTTAAATGGAAAATAAATATATCCAAACACTCCACTATAAACAGTAACGGTATACTCTTCAGTTCTTGTTGAAGTGGAACCATCTGAATTTCTAACTGTAACTGTTCTTGTTTCTTGTTTTGTTACATGCAAATCACAAACACTTAAACTTATTCCAGATGGCGTTCCATCGTCATTTGGAATTTCAACACTCAACAAATCTTCACCTGAATAAGAATCGTAACTGCCAGCAAAACCACTAGCGTTAAAGATGTTTTGAGCAATACAACGATTCATATCATATTTGTATTCATACCCTTTCAACAGACAGTCAAAAACTTGTTTTGAATATTTATTTTTAAAATCTTTCCATTTATATCTCATTGTTGCAATAACAATTATCAACGCAATAATTCCAATAATGCTCATCACAATAACAATATATTGCCAAATGGGATAAACAAAAGCAATAACCAAAAGTGTTACGCTTAACACAATGGCAATGCCAATCCACATATTTCTTGTGTTCTTTTTATATAAATCTTTTTCTTCTTGAGGAATAACCGAATCACAATGTTTAATAAATTCTTCTTTTGTTATCATTTTCATCTCCTATTCAACATCAACTATTGGCTTAATATTTTCACCTGCATCAATTTTGAACAATTCTTCCCTCTTAAAGTCGAACATAAACGCTAAAATATTCCTTGGAAAAACTTCAATAGCAGTGTTATAAATGTTAACATTGCTATCATAAATTCTTCTTGCAGCAACCAATCTATCTTCAATATCAACAAGTTGTTCCATTAAACTTTTATATAAAGCACTTGATTTGATTTCAGGGTAACTTTCAGCAACTGCAATCAAATTTTTCATTTGAGGAACTAATTTATTGGCAAATTCCAACTTTTCTTTTTCATCTTTTGCTTCAGTTGCCAATTTTCTCAATTTCACAATTTCTGTTAAAACTTCTTTTTCATGTTTCATATAACCTTTAACAGAGTTAACAAGGTTTGGAATTAAATCAAATCTTAATTTTAGTTGAATATCCACTAAAGCAAAACTTTCTTTAATTTTATTTTTATATCTAACGATTTTGTTATAATTAATCACAACGAACAAAAATAAAACAAATGCAATAATAAGCAATGCTATTCCTAATCCTTTGTTTGAATGTTCCCCAATTAAACATGTTATGCCAAAAACAACTAACGCAATTTCAATAATTGCAATTAAACCAATAAAAAAACTTTTTCTTTTCATATTTACCTCATTTTTATTATACCATAATAAACAGAAAAAAACAAAATGTTTTAAATTATGTCATATTTTTTAACCACATAAATAATGAAATGTTAATGTTGTTTTAAAAAAGTTTTAATTTTATTTGTTATTATCGTCCTAATCTTTGTTAATTCCAACAAAGTCAAACGCTAATATTGTTTTTTAAAAAAAGTTTTAATTTTATTTGTTATTAGCGTTTTATTTTGTTATACTAATATTATATTTAGGGGGAATTATGGAAAGTTTGGCTTTATTTTGTGGAATCTTTGGAATTCTTTCATCAATCATTGCGATTGTTGTTGTGTTTCTAACAAGAAAAAATATTGTTGATATAATAGATAAAGAAGTTATTTTGTTTGAGGGAAATTTTAACACAAAGAAAGATGCTATCACTTCTTCTTTTGAATTGTGTGATGAAATTTTACTTAAAGGAAAACAAGCAACTTACAACACCGAATTCTTAGCAAGAGCAAGAAAATGTTATAACAATCTATATTGCGTTGTAACAAACACAAATGTTGCAAGAGAGTTTTTAGACATTGCTGTAAACCCTTCGAGCATGGTTAATCAAGCAAGAGTTAATGAATATAAAAATATGTGCAGAAAGGACATTGGTTTTAAAGTTAAGAAAAACAAACAAACTTCAATTGATTTCACTTATGTTCAACCAATTCAGCAATCTCAGCCAGTTCAACAATCTCAAGAAATTGAAATAAAAAGATCAGGAAGACCAAGAAAAGATGTTTAAAAGATATTTAAAAAAAGTAGGCAATTGCCTACTTTTTTCCATTCACAACTTTAGACATTGTTTTTTCCAACAATGCTTTAAGTTTGTTTAAATCTCCTGTTATGCTATCTTTTCTCAAACAAACATATTCCATTTTGTTAAAAACTAAAATTAATCTTGAGTTATCTTCTAAATAACTTGTTAATTGTCTTAATGCATGAATATTTTTTGAAACTTCTTGTTCATCTTTATGCATGGTTTCAACACAAGTGTTTTCATCAATTTTAATTAAGATATAATCCATTTCATCAATCTTGTTTTTTTGAAAAGCTTTTCTTTGGCTTTTAACAAGCATTAAAGGAATGATTAAATACATAATTTCCAACAAAACAAGAGCAACAATTAAAACAATATCCCAAACAAATGAATTTCCTTTAATAATGTCAAACACCAGCATTCCTATCATGCACAACAATAAAATAGGAATTAGCACTGCTATAATTTTATCTTGTTTTCTTTTTTGAGATTTGTAAATATACTTTGCGCTAACAAGACTATCTTCTAATGTGTACTTAAATTTGCATTCAAACATAAACTCTCCTAAATTTTTTCATGAATACTATACTCTTTATTCTTTCGTTTTCTCAAAAGCACAAATGTTAAAACTACTCCCGCAATAACCATTGCAGAAATAACCACGATTAACACTATTTGCCAAGATTCCAACAAAATTCTTCTTTGGGTTATGAATATGGTGTTAACATCTGTTTCAATTTGATTAAGATCAATTATTAAATTATTTCCACTTTCTTCATATTTAATAGACCCTGTTTGAGTTCCTGTTAAATAATATGCATTTGTTAAATTTTTAACATTTGGAATTGAAATATAAAGATTTTTATCAATATTAATTTCTCTTCCGTTAACCATTAAAATAAATTTGTAACCTATAGCAAATTCTCTATTACCTTTAACATATCCTTGAATGTGTTTATAAATATTAGCATATTCAACGCTTTCAGGGTAAATTGCCTCAACATGCAACACAGCATTTAAAGGAATTAAATTAACTTTATCTTTTTCTGTTAATCCGCGCTTGTTTATTAGTTGAACATTTCCAAGCCCTTTATCACTGCAACTAATACTATATGGATAAATGGTTCCACCAAAAATCCTAAAATTAGAAATTTTATAATTAGAAGCCTTATTTCCCTTTAACGCTTTTGACGCATCAACATAAACTGTTTTGCCTTCTCCAACTGAATAATCTTCAAACTTTAAAACTAATTTAGAAGCATCTAAACTAACATCATCTTCAGTTTGATCTTTAACTCTATTTGTTATTTTGATATCTTCCACATTCATTAATTCTGCTTTATCTGTGTTGTCGAAAACTTTATTATAAATAATAAATTCAGTAAGTTCAACTTCTTTTGGTAAAATTTGAATGAAGTTCATAATAACTAACTCTTGAGTTTTTAAGTTGAAATTTTTATTAAAGTTTTTATCTTCCAAAGCAATCTGACCAATAAATAAATTATAATAAACAGATGTGCTCGCTTGCGTTTCATGACCACCTTTTCCTGCATTTGTGATATATGCTTGCATTCCACTTAAACTTCTATCCAATTTTAAGTAACCATCAGCTGAATCTAGCACATCACAGTAATTAATCAAAAATCCATTTTTTCCAGTGAATTTAAGAGCTTTTAAAATATTATCATCAACCGCGTAACCACTTTCTCCGTCATAAGTTTTTGATGTTCTTGTGATCTTATGTTCAAATTCATCAAACTCACTATAATAACTTAGAGTTAATTCCTTTGGAATTATTTCAAGTTTAATTTCAGTTCCAATTGTAATATCACTTAACCATTTAAAATTATCGTTGTTTTCAAATCTAATAATAACATCATAAACACCAATGTTAGCAACCTGGTCTAATAATTCCGGATTCAATCCAACTTGTTTATATTTAATAATTACCGATGACTTCAATTCACTTGCAATTTGAATATCAAACGCATTTGTTTCGCCAATAGTTAATGCTTGCGAAACTGGCTGAATTTGATTTCCATTAACACTACACATGAATTCTTTTATGAAATAAGGACCATTATTAAATGTTAAAACTGGTTCAATTTGAAATTCAACTTTAAGACTTGAGAGCATTCTCACATCAAGAGTATAACTTGTTCCACCTTCATATTCAGGAAGTTCAATTCCATAAGTTTGATAATTTTCTGGATCTATAGCCTCCGAGTTTGCAACAAACGATCCCCACTGATATGTCATTTCATACACCTTAACACCAACAACCTTGAAATTAACTTTATATGAAGGGTTTATCGCTTCTCCTAAAGATGCAGTTAGTTTAACTTTTGCCAAAAACTGTTGTCTCATTTCTATTTGGCTTCTATTGCCAGATTCCAAAGCATCTTCGGAAAAGCCATAAACACTTGAATCAATAAACATTCTTATGTTTTTATAAAAATCACTAGCTGATCCATTAACATTTGTGGTAACTTGAACATTTTTTTCTTCAACAGAAAGGGTATAACTTATTTTTATAACATCCCCTTCGTCACCATCGTTTAAATATTGACCAACATTGAGAACAAATGAATATTTGCCATCTTTAAGAGTTGGTGCAAATGCAATCAATCCGCCTATTTGAACTGATGCTATTTTTAAACCTTTGGTTAAATCAAATGTGTTAAAATTAGTTCCATTATAATAATTTTTTGCGTTTGGATTAATTGACGCATGAACTTTAAGTGAATCCGCAACTGTAACCTTGTCCACTTCTCTATCAGGATTGCTAACATCTTCTATTTCGAAAATGATTAATTCTTCTTTTTCAAAAGCGATTTTATGGTTGCCTTTTCCGGAATTAAACAATATGCCAATCCCTGTTTCTAAAACTTTGTTTTCAACGTCTAGCTCCAACAACTTATATTGGATGTTAACTGTAAATTCACCTTGATCAGAAATTAAATAATCTTCAACAATAAATTCTCCTAAATCTAAAAATTGATTTTTATTATAAACTATTTCTATTTCTTTTCGCACAAAATAGTCAACATGCTCATCAAATGTTTGATCTTCAATTTTTGTGTAGATTTTGTCATTTAAAACATAAAGTCTGTTTTTAAATTCATCCCAATTGTTTTGATTAATAGACGCCAAGATAAATTCTATTTTTTTGTAAGAGAAATGGTCAAATGTGTAACCAATTTTCCTATCCGCACCTGCTTCAATTTGCACTTTGTCATAAAGTGTTAACTTTGCATCTTTTAATTCAGTAATATTATTGTTGATATAAATAATTGGATTTCCCAAACTAGAAACATAGTTTAGATTTAGCTTATATTTATTATAACTGAACAAATACTTAAAAGATTTCGATTCTGTTATTGTTCCCAAAACGATGCTGGAATTACTATAAGTGTAATCATTTCTATCGATTACTGCGTTGTTAGTATAACGCCAACCAACAACTGAAAGGCCAGGTTGAGCACCGCTTAAAACGTTTATTGTTGTGCTCTCTGCTCCATAAGGAATTTCTTCAAATGTAACAGTTTTATTGGAATAAGGATAATTAACAACAACGGCTGAACCATTAAACACATACGTTAATTGCAATAACGGCACGTAAAACTTGTTTTCTCCTACTTGTTTTGGATTTTCCAAATCAAAGTTAACAGTTGCTTCATATGTGAAGATTAAATAGTCAATTCTAACATAAACATCTATGATTGCATCATTGTTTGGATCACTTCCTTGATAATGTTCAATATCTTCAGGATCAATCAAAGAAATCAATTGATCTTTTGTTAAATTAAATGAATAATTTAAAATATTATTGTTTGATCGATAACTATTATTTTCACTCAAATCTGTTGAGTATTTTTCCAAAAGATTAGAATTGTTTAAAACATTTTCTCTAGTTCCAAATCTAACATTTGCAACATAATAACCAAGAGGTTTTTGAATTGTTAAAGTTGAGTTGTTAACGGTTAATTCTGAATATGATTTTTCCCCAAATTGAATATATCGATCTTCTTCATTTTCAACATTGTCAAACGGTTCTCCAAATTGAATAAAATGAAATTGATAAATTATTCTTTGGAACTTTAATGTTATTTTGTTTCCACCAGAAATAGTAGTATATTCAAATATAAAACCATCAACTTCTTGAATTTTTCCCTGATCAATTTGATATCCAATAAATTCATAACCATTAGGAATTTGATCGTTTAAAATTTCAATATTTATTATTGTTCCAATATTAATTGAATAAGTGTTTAAACTAAGTCTATTTATTTCATCGAACGATGTTATTTCATATAGACCAGACAAATCTTCTTGAGTTTCTGCCAAATCAGAAAAATCTTCATCAATAGAAACCAAAACTGTTGCAACAGGAATTGTGTAAACAACATCAATTGTTCTTGAACTTCGAACAGTTTCATCACAATTATAAAAATCAACCGGTGTTGCTGCAACTTTATATCCAGTAAGTTCTGTGTTTCCACCAACAATAAACCAGTTAAACACATAAGTTGTGTTATTAAAAGGAAGACCATTACTTTTTAAAGTGATAACATCATTGAAATGTAAACCACTCACAACAATTTTTGAAATAGCAACAACATTATTAGCAACAACATTGCCATCTAAACCATAATATTCAACATTTACACTTTCTGGGATTGTGGATTCATCAACGTCAATTTTTGCCATCACATAATCATTATTGTTTCCATCTTTTAAAACTGCGGTTTGATATGTTATAGTGTAATCAACTTTTTCTTCATAAACATATATGATAATACTTTTCAAATAATATGTTTCATTTTCATCTCTAGTTTCACTTTCGTTTAAAACAAATTCTCTTGATGAAGAATCATAAATGTAAAGCTCTTGCCACACAGATTCCCACTTTTCATAATCTTTAAAGACTCCATATCCTAAACTCAAATTTGAAATGAAATTTAAATCAAGATCAAAGTTTGTTATGAAATATTCTTCCATTTGCTCATCAGTTTTGGTTGCTTTAAGATTTTCAATTGTTTCAGGATCTAACAAACTAAATTTCACATTAAAACCAGTATTGACTGTTTTTGAAATTGAAACACTATCTCCCAACTTTATTTTCGTTTTTAAAGCATGAGAAGTTTCCATTGGATTTAATAAGGCATCATCTCCAGACGCCATCAATGTTTCTATTGAAACACCTTCAACATTTGTTTTTGTTATGGTGAATGACTCTAATGCAACTAAAGATCCAATTTTAACTGTATTATAATTGTTTAAACTTATATTATAATCAATTTTTTTATAACACAACACAATTGTTTTACCTGTTGGCCTGTCCGGGTCAACCATATAATTAAATGTTGTTTGCAAGCTATTTGGTGAATCTGTTAATGAATTAACATATCCAACATATGTGTACCCTGGAATATTATTTTTCCCAACTTCTGCATTGAATTCTTCAGGAGAAATGCTTTCTCTTCTTTTTAATTCAAAAGCAGTGTAACCAGCAAAATTTAAATTAGTTATTGATTGATTATCCTGTTTGCCAACAACAAGTTCAGCAAATTCGAAATCAATGTTGTGAGTGACTGACAAATAATTAATATCAATTGTTAAATTATCTGTAATGTTTGAGAACAACTGAGAAGTGTTAGAGCCTCCATTTAATGAGTCAAACGTGAAATAAGAATACATCGTGCCATCTTTTAAAGCGTTAACATTTTCAACTGAAGAAACCATAAATGATTTCGCATTATTATTTGCTGAAGTTTTAACAAAGAACAACAAATCTTCTTCATCAATTAAATAATAATAATTGCTTATGTTAACATTGCTAGTTAATTGATTTGAACCTGTTGAAACCTCACCTAAAATATAATCTCTATCTTCATGTTCATCATCACCGTCAACTAATAAATTAATATCAGCCACAAACAAGTTATGATAATTAACATCAATTGTGTTAACATAAGATGTTTCATTTTTGATTATAAAGTTAATATTATAACTTTTTGTTCTCCAAAAATCGTCCTGCACAATTGAATAGTATTCATTTTTCGGATTTTGAGCATCGTAAACACTTAATGGATTACTTCCCGCTGAAATAATATTAACACTCTTGAAGTCGATATTTTTGCTGGCGTAAATATTTTCAGGGTTAATATCAACATCAAATGCAAGATTTACTTCATCACCAATCCTATAAGCACCCCTTATGTAATCTATTCTTTGATTTTTTTGTTCTGCTTCCAATGTTTCATGCAAAGTATAGTAACCCAACTCATCTTTATGTAATGTTTGAAAGAAATTGTAGTGAACTTCGCTTTCATAACTAAACACATTATTTGTATAGTTCTTATAACTTGTTTTAATATATGCATTGTTAAATGTTGTGGCAGTGTTAGCCTCATTGAAGAACAAAGTGTCAACTCTAACAACTTTTAAATCAGGATAACTATCTTCGTTAGAATCTTCACTTTCATAAACAACACTATTTTCAATCTCTATAGAATTCTTGTGGTTTGTGATATCTATTAATTCATCAATATTAACATTATAATAAATATGGTCAAACACCGGAATAATTGACATATCTTCAAACACATCAGCTAGTTTGAATGTTCCACTCTTAACATAACCATTTTCTTTTTCAATTACTATTGTTGCAGAGATTTTGTCTTCATCTTGCGTAACTCCTGTTGGTGTAAGCTTAACTTCACTCGTTTCTAACATAGATGTAACATCAAAATATTCAAATCTTTCTGATTGTTCATCATAAACAACTTTCCAACCGCTTAGTTGATAGTTTGAATTAGCAGTTGCTGTTAATTCAATATTTTTATCCCCAAGAAGATAAGCACCTGCACCAGAAACCTTTCCGCTGGCAACATTTGCTTCATAAGAATTATTTTCATCATATAGCAAGTTGTAACAATCATACCATGTTTGGTTCGCTGCGTGAACTTCAATTGATTTATCATTGCTAGAAAAGAAACAATAAGCACAAACACTTATCAACAATATGAACAATGAAATTTTTAACATTCTTTTTTTCATATGCTAGCCCTCCACACACGAATTACCAGCAATCGCACCATCAGCACAAGCTGTTATAATTTGCTTGAAATGTTTACTTGTTATGTCGCCACAGGCATAAACATTTTTTTCACTTGTTTGCATATATTTATCAACAATAATGTATCCGTGTTTATCTAAGTCAACATGAAAATTTAAGAAATCTAATTTTGGTTCATGCCCTATAGCAACAAACACACCATCCACTTTAAGTGTTTTCCCATTACTAAGTTTAACACCTTCAATTAATTCTTCACCTAATAATTCTTGAATGTGAACGTTTGTTAACACTTGAACATTTTTTAATTTTTTAACATTTTCAATTCTAAACTTATGTGCTTTGAAATTTTCACTTCTGTTTATAACATACACCTTGCTTGCAATTCTGGATAAATATTCAGCGTAAGAAAATGCAGAATCACCACCACCAACAATTGCAACAGGTTTTCCTTTAAAGAAATTCCCATCGCAACTTGCACAATAACTTATTCCTTTTCCAATATACTTTTCTTCATTAAGTCCAAGTTTTCTTGCAACAGTTCCAATGGCTATAATTACCTTTCTGCAAAATATTGTTTCATTTTTTGTTTTAATTGAAAACCCAGTTTTTGTTTTGTTCACTTTTTCAACCGAACTGAAATAAAATGTTGTTCCAAATTCTTTTGCATGATCAAACATTTTTTGTGTTAGTTCATATCCTGATATCGAATTAATGCCTGGATAGTTTGCAATTTCATAAGACAAAGAAGCTTGTCCTCCTATGGCAAGCTTTTCAAAACATATTGCATTAAGTCCTGCTCTTGATAAGAAAATGCAAGAACTTAATCCGGCTGGACCTCCACCAATAACTGCAACATCAAATTTCATTAATAATATAATACCCTAAATTAACAAGTTTTCCAAATAATTTTCAATAAAAATTAAAAATATTTATTTATAATATATTATATTTTATATA
>JAZONT010000056.1:0-18431 GCA_045654665.1 Candidatus Onthoplasma sp. | reverse complement strand
TTCGCTGAATATTTATTAAGTTATAATTAAAATTATTAATTTTAAATATTAAATAGCAAGGTAAATTTACTTGCTATTTTTCTTATTTTAATGTATTATCTTTAAAGATAAATAAGCTATTTTCATATATATAATATAATTATAGATTTAAGGAGAATAAAAATGAACGAAATGGTTGAAATGACTCTTATGGAGTTTGAAGAAAGTTTGGAAAAACATTATAACAGATTACTTGATCATCTTTTGATGATTAGGGTTGGAAGAGCAAATCCAAAACTTATTGAGAATATTAAAGTTGATTACTATGGAACAAAAGCACCAATTATGCAAACAAGTAACATTATGGTTCAAGATGCAAGAATGTTAGTTGTGGCACCATATGATGCTAGCACTCTTAGAGATATCAAAATTGGAATTGAAGCTGCAAATCTTGGCGTTTCAGTTAGTGATGACGGAAAAATTATCCGAGTTGGTTTTCCAATGCTCACTGAAGAAAGAAGAAGAGAGTACACTAAGGATGCAAAACGTTTATTAGAAGAAGCTAAAGTTCAAATGAGAAATGCTCGACGTGACTGTCTTGATGTGTTTAAAGACGCAAAGAAAAACAGTGAAATTAGCGAAGATGAATACGCAACACTTGATAAAGAAGTTCAAAAGAAATTAGATTCATACACAGAAAAAGCCGATATAAGCTGTGATAAGAAAATTGCAGAAATTATGGAGGTCTAGTTTGAATATCGAAAAGATAAAAAACGACCCTAGAATGCCAAAACACATTGCACTTATTATTGATGGCAATGGCCGATGGGCAAAAAAACGTGGTCTTCCAAGAAGTGTTGGGCATAAATTTGGTTTTGAAAATCTTAAAAAGCATATTCAATATTGCCAAGAAATAGGAATTAAAAACTTATCTATGTATTGTTTTTCAAAACAAAACTGGAACAGGCCAGAAAAAGAAGTTAAGTTTTTAATGGACACTTTTAATCAAGTTCTAGAAGAATACAAAAAAGAATATGCAGATAAAGATGTTAGAGTAATTATCTGTGGTGACATGGAAGACACTCGTTTAAGTCAAGAAGTGAGAAGAAAAGCTAAAGAATTAATGGAAATAACCAAAGATAAAACAGGATTTGTTATTAACGCCTGCATCAACTATGGCGGAAGAGAAGAAATATTAAATGCTGTTAATGAAATTGTCCGTTCTGGTGAAACAAACATTGATGAAAAAGCATTTGAAAAACATTTATATACTGCAGATTTACTTCCACTAGATTTCGTAATTAGGACATCTGGCGAGAAGAGAACAAGTAATTTCCTTCCTTGGCAATCAACATATAGTGAATGGTATTTCCCTAAAAAATATTGGCCAAGTTTTTCAAAAAAAGATTTAATTAAAGCACTCAAGGTTTTTATGAAGAGAAACCGTAGATTTGGAGCAATAAAAGGATAAAAATGAAACAAAGAGCAATAACTAGTATTTACATTGTTTTAGCATCAGTTTTGGCAATACTAAGCAAACTTTTGCCACATTCAATTGGTGATTATATTTTTGATATTTTTATAGTGTGTGTGACGATTGTTGCGGGCTTTGAAATTTGCAACATGATGGAAGCCAACAACAAAAAAGTGAATAAATTTATGGCGTCAATGTACAGCATTGTTAATTATGCTGTGCTTTTGTTGAGCTATAAAAGAGTGGAATTTTATGAAATTCTATTAATTCAATTTGCTGTTCTTATTGGTTATTGGTTGATTTCATTATTAATTGAATTTTTCAAAAACAAAGAAGTTCCAGCAAAACAACATTTAGTAACAAGTTTAAACACGTTACTTGCATGCATTTATCCAAATTTCTTATTTTGCTTGTTAATTAATTTCAACCATGCTGATATTTATGCAGGTGTTAAATATTTCTCATTTTTGTTTATTGTTTTAATCTTTGCAATAACATGGCTTACTGACACATTTGCATATCTTGTTGGAAGAACTCTTAAAGGACCTAAACTTGCACCAAAAATTAGTCCAAACAAAACAATCAGCGGAGCTATAGGTGGTCTCATAGGCGGAATTACCGGTGCATTATTACTTTATTTAATTGCTTATAATATTCCATCTCTTGAAGCGGTTTTATCAATGTATAACCTTGCTTGGTGGCACTTCTTAATTATTGGCATGGTTGGATCTGTTTTTGGTCAAATGGGAGATTTGTTCGAAAGCAAACTTAAAAGAAATGCTGGAATTAAAGATAGCGGAAATATATTCCCTGGTCATGGCGGAATGTTAGACAGGATTGATGCTATGATATTTATATCAACTTTTGTCTATATTGTTATATTCTTTATAATTTTGTAATAAATAAATTTATGATTTCAATGTTACTTAGTTTATCATCAACATTAAAGTATACTGGCTATATTCTTATAGCCATTCTTGTTTTATTGTTTATGGTACTAATTCATGAATTAGGTCATTATATTGCTGGAAAAATATTAAAGTTCAAAATCAATGAATTTAGCATTGGATTTGGCCCTAAAATTTTTCAAAAGAAAAACAAAAGTGGTGAATTGATTTCATTAAGAGTTTTCCCTTTAGGCGGTTATTGCGCGTTTGAAGGTGAAACCGATGAAAACAAAGAAAATCCACAAGCATTTAACAATCAAAAACCTTGGAAAAGATTAATTGTTTTGTTTAGCGGTGCATTTTTCAACTTCCTAAGTGCCATAATTTTCTCATTTATATTGTTGCTCAGTATGAATTATGGCTTTTGGCAAGCATTAGGGCAAGCAATACCGTTTACCTTTAAATGGGCTTGGGAAATTTTGGTAATTTTTTGGGAGCTTATCACTGGTCAATTGTCAATTAAAGCACTTGGCGGACCTGTAACAACCGTTAAAGTTATTGCAGATTTAACTCAACAAAATTTATTGTTACTTTTGCTTCCACTAATTGCTGTGAATTTAGCAGTGTTTAATCTTCTTCCAATTCCGGCACTAGATGGCTTCCAAATGGTTTTTGTTGCTATAGAGTGGGTTAGAAAAAAGCCAGTTAAAAGGGAAGTCGTAAACCTTATTAACAACATTGGTTTAATTGTTTTATTTGCCTTTGTTATAGTTGTTGATATATTGCAATTTACGCTATAATTCAGCAGATGAGAGTATTGACACTCTCATTTTTTTTTGCTATAATTTTAGCATGAAAGAAGGAATTGAAATACTAGATTTATTATATCAAGGTTTAAAATTTAAGGATGCTGTTTACACGGAAAAAAATAACACCTGTGTAATAAATTTTTTATACAACCCAGAAATTTTTACACCAAAAGATGACATCAAAGCAGTAATACTTGAAAAAGTGAAAGATTTGATTGGTGGTTTTGTTAAAATTGAATTAAATTTTAATAGTTGTCCATTAGATAAGCGAGCTATTGCAAATCATACTTACACAACAATTGTAAATAATTTTCCATCAATTTCTAAAAGTTTTACATATGACGATGTGAGTGTGGAAATAGAAAATTTAAAAGTTTTAGTTAAACTAAAATTGGCACCATCAAGTTATGATCATGCAAACGGTTTAAATAGGGAAATCATTATTGAAGAGAAACTAAAAGATAGTTTTTTTGCCGATTTTAAGGTTGAATTTGTTAAAAAAGAAGATGAAATTGCATCTTCAATAAATCAAATTGAAAAGAATATGGAACTTATGGCAAGCATTAAAGAAGCTGAAGAAAAAACCGTTTATGAATTATCAAATATTGCGGATATTATAGGCAAAAACGAATATTCACTCGCCATTGATTACACGAAAGTTAAATCGCCAATTGAAAACGTTGTTATTTGTGGTGAAGTAACATCTATTAATAAGAAAACCTATAAGCGCAAAGTTACTAAAAACAAAGAAGAAATAGAAATTGAAAGAACATTCTATAACTTTTCAATTAAAAATGAAAATAAGGTTTTATATTGCTCAATTTTCCCTAAACAACACGATGAAATCAAGGGTGATTTGATTGAAGTTGGAATGAAAGTTTGTTGTTTTGGGTCATTCCGAGAATTTAATGGTAAATTAAACTTTACAGCAAATTCAATAGCTAGATGTGAATATAAAAAGGAAGAAATCAAATCTGGTCTAAAACACGTAAACGAGAACTATCATACTGTTTTCCCTGAAAAGTATGTTGATTATGAACAAGCTGGACTTTTTGATGATGACACAAAAACATTTGATGGAACATATGTGGTGTTTGATTTGGAAACAACTGGTCTTGATGCAACAAAAGAAGAAATTATTGAAATTGGGGCTTGCAAAGTTGTGAATGGAAGAATAGATGAAGTCTTCTCAACTTTTGTGAAACCCTCAAAACATATTCCAAAAGAAATAACAGAATTGACAAGTATTAATGATGACATGGTAAAAGACGCACCAACCATCAACTATGTTATGCCAGATTTCTATAAATTTTGTGATGGCGCAACTTTAGTATGTCAAAATGTTGCATTTGATACTTCTTTCATACACAATATCTCGAAAAAACTTTCATATAGTTTTAATCATCCAACTATGGACACAATGATTATGGCAAGACAGAAGCTTCCAGGACTAAAAAACTATAAACTTGGAACTATCGTTGAAAAACTTAATATAAGTTTGGAAAATGCACACCGAGCAGTTGATGACGCAACAGCAACAGCAAAAGCTTTTATTAAATTAATGAATATAGCATAATATTTTATACAAATATTAAAAAAACTATTGATTTATTTAAATTTGTGTGTTATAATACAAATAACAACTAGGAGTGGCCGGAGCCACTCCTAATTATTTTATATAGGGAAAATTAAAATTTAGGGAGTAAAAATGAAAGTTGCAGATTTAGTTTATGATAAAATTAAACCACTTTTTACAGGTGATATCACTCTTGTTGAAGTGGAATATGCAAAGAAAAACGATGGAATGCATTTAACAGTTTACATTGAAAAGGAAAATGGAATTACCGTTGAAGATTGTGTTGCCGTGAGCCGACTAATTGATGAACCGCTAGAAGAATTAAACCCAACTGGCGACGCACCATATTATTTAGATATTTCATCATATGGTCTTGATAAGCCACTTAAATATGATTGGCAATTCAAGAAATATGAAAACCAAAAAGTTAATGTTAAATTATATGCAAAAATTGATGGAAGAAAAGAATTTGTTGCAACATTAAAACAAAAAACTGAAGATAGTGTTGTTTTAAGTGTTGATGATGAAAACATAAAAATAAACTTAAAAGACATTGCATATATTACACCATATATCGAGTTTTAGGAGAAAAAATGAGTTCTAAATTAATTAAGAAAATGACAGATAACTACAATGATAAAAATTTAAAGAGTTTAGATGATCATATCGAAAAACAATCTCAAAAAACAGAAAAACAAGTTCATACAATGGTTATTGATCATAAAGGACCAATTAAAGTAACTGTAACAGAAAAAAGTATGAAAAAACTTTCTAAAGTTGTATTAGATTTATAAGGAGAAAGATAAAAAATGATTAGTAAAGATTTTTTTGAAGCATTAAAAGATTTGGAAGCAGAAAAGGGTATTCCGCAAGATGAGTTTATATTAGATTTGCAACAAGCATTAACTGCTGCATTTAAAAAATATAGCGGAATGGCACAAAACTCTGAGGTTAAAATTAACCCAGAAAAAGCAACAATTAAAACATATTTTTATAGAACAGTTGTTGAAGTTGTTGAAGATGAAGACAAGGAAATTAGTTTAGAAGAAGCAAAGAAACTCAAATCAACTCATAAAGTTGGAGATGTGATTAAGCAAGAAGTTTCACCTAAAGATTTTAATCGTATTGCTGTTCAAACTGCAAAACAAGTTATCATGCAAAAGATTAAAGAAAGAGAAAAACAATCAATCTATAAAGATATTGCAGAAAAAGAAGGCAAAATCATTGTTGCTAACGTAAAGCGTATTGATCTTGATAATGTTTATCTTGAAATTGGTGGAACAACATTGGAAGGTCTTCTCACTAAACGCGATATGTTGTCAACAGATAATTTCCGTCCAGGCGATAGAGTGAAAGTTTATGTTCGCCACATTAAAGATGATTTCCGTGGTGCTGTTGTTCAAGTAAGCAGAACTCATCCAAATTTTGTTAGAATGTTATTAGAAATGGAAGTTCCTGAACTTAATAATGGTGAAGTAAACATTGTTGGTCTTGTTCGTGAAGCAGGTCTAAGAACAAAAATTGCAGTTTCAACAAGTGTTCAAAACCTTGATGCAGTTGGAGCTTGTATTGGTAACAAAGGTGCAAGAATTAACGCAGTTATTAATGAACTTAATGGTGAAAAGATTGACATTATTAATTACAGCGAAAATCCTGCAGATTACATTGTTTCAGCGTTAAGTCCTGCTGAAGTTAGTGAAATAACTGTTGACACTGCTGCTGGCGTTGCAAATGTGCTTGTTCCAGAAAGTAAGTTATCTCTTGCAATTGGTAAAGGTGGTCACAATGTTCGTCTTGCTGCAAAACTTACTGGTTACAAAATCGATGTTAAAGCAACTACTGCTAAAGAACAACCTAAAACAAATGATGTTTTATCAACAAGTAGCGCAAACATTATCTTAGATGATGATTTCTTTGATGATATTGATGAATAGGAGAAAATTGTGCATATCAAACAAAATAGAAAATGTGTTGCATGCCGAGAAAGCAAGCAACAAAATGAAATGTTAAGAATAGCACGAATTGATAATGAATTTTTAATCGATGAAAAAAACAAACTTGGTGGACGTGGTGCGTATGTGTGTCGCGATCAAGCCTGCATCAATTTAACAATAAAGAAACGACTTTTAAATAAATCGTTTAAAACAAATCTAGATGTTCAAATCTATGAAAAATTAGGGGAATATGAACAAAATAATTAGTTTTTTAGGCTTTGCTCTAAAATCCAACAATTTAATTACTGGTCAAACTGCACTCAAAAAAACAATGAAGAATTTAAAGTTAATTATTGTGTGTAACACCGCTAGTGATAATTTAAAAGATTTAGCAAAAAATCTTTCAGTTAAGCATAATTGTGAAATGATTATATCAAAAGTTGAACTTAGTTCACTTATTAAGTTTAACGATATTAAAATTTTAGGAATAATTGACGAAAATCTAAGTAAAGCGATAATAGATAATAAGGAGAAAATAAGGATTGACTAACACAACACAAAACAAAGAATTTAATAGAGCAATAAAACAATTACAGGCAATGGTTCAAGACAAACAAATCATATCTCTTGCTGAAAAGTTCTATAATTTAAAAGTTGAAATGAGTTCACTAACACGTGCTGTTAAAGAAAAAGAAAGTGCTTTAATTTTAGAACAAACAAAAACTACTGCTCACAAACCAGAAGTTAAAATAGAAACAAAACCGGAAGAAGCCACTTCTGTTATTTTTACACCACAAAAAACAGAAAATGCTCATGTGGTGTCAGAAACTCAAACAGGAAAACAACAAGGTCAATTCCAAAATCAAAGACCAAGAACATTTGATAATCGCAATAATGAAAGAAATCAAAGATATAATCAACAACAAAGACCAAACGATAGGTTCCAAGGTCAAAACAGAGGATTTAATACTCAAAGACAAGCATTTAACCCTAATAACAGACAAACTCAAAGACCAATTGGCAATGGCCAACAGCGTCCATTTAATCCAAACTTTAAACCGGGTCAAAGACCTGCTGGAAATAGTCCATTAAATAAACGACCACAAATTAATTATGCTCAACCAATAATCACAGCTAGTCCAACAAGAACATTTGCGAACAAAAAGAAAGAGAATGAACGTTACGAAGAAAAACGTGCTTATTCAAAGCGTGATTTGTTAAAACGTGGAATGTTAATAGAAGATGGTGATGAAGACAGAGTAATCAACCGCAAAGTTAGAACAAAGAAGAAAGAGACGGAAGTTCGAGAAGTTGTTAAACCGCAAGGACCTGCAATTATCACAACAGATAATATAACAGTTAAATTACTTAGCGAAGTTAGTGGTAAACCAGTCAGCGAAATTATTAAGAAATTTATGATATTGGGAATGATGGTAACAATCAACTCAACAATTGACTTTGCAACCGCAGAATTAATTTTAAATGACATGGGTGTTGAAGTAGTTCAAAAACTTGATAAAACCAGCGAACAAAAACTTGAAGATTTGCAAAACATAATGCGTTCATATAGTGATGAAGAAGCTCAAGAACGTGCTCCAATTGTAACTGTTATGGGCCACGTTGACCATGGTAAAACAAGTTTACTTGACTATATTAGAAAATCTAAAGTTACTTTAAGCGAAGCAGGTGGAATCACTCAAGCAATCGGTGCTTATAGAGTTAATGTTAACGATAAACATATCACATTTATTGACACTCCTGGTCACGAAGCGTTCACAGCAATGCGTGCTAGGGGCGCGAGTGTAACAGATATTGCAATATTAATTGTGGCGGCAGATGATGGAATTATGCCACAAACTGTTGAAGCAATTAACCATATTAAATCAGCAAATATACCAATGATCGTTGCAATCAACAAAATGGATAAACCTCAAGCCGAGCCAGATAGAATTTTAACTCAACTTGCTGAACACAATGTGTTGCCTGAAGCATGGGGAGGAGATGCCATAATTTGTAAGATTTCTGCAAAAACTGGTGAAGGGATAGACAAACTCCTTGAAACTATTCTTCTTGTTGCAGATGTTCAAGGCTTAAAAGCAAATCCGGACATCCCTGCAATGGGAACAATTATGGAAGCTCGCCTTGATAAAGGTCGCGGTCCAATCGCATCATTAATCGTTCGAGATGGATCATTGAGAGTTGGTGACACTATCGTGTGTGGAACAACATTATGTAAAGTTAAAGCAATGATTGATGAAAACAACAAACAAGTCAAAGTTGCAACTCCATCAATGCCAGTAACAGTTCTTGGATTTAATGAAGTTCCACCTGCTGGTGAAACATTTACAGCAGTTGATGAAAAACTTTCAAAACAAATCGTTGAAGAAAGAATAGCAAAACAAAAAGAAGAACTTATTAAGGGTAGTGGTGGTAACACTCTTGAAGATTTACTTCAAAAAACAAGTGAAAAAGATATGAAGATACTCAACATCGTGCTTAAAACAGATGTTCATGGCTCTTTAGAAGCAATTAAGGGCTCTGTTATGAAACTTGTTAACGATGAAGTTAAAATCAATATTCTTCATAGTGGTGTTGGTGCGGTTAGTGAAAGTGACTTAATTTTAGCACAAGCATCAAACGCTATGGTTATAGCATTTAACATCGGGCAAGATAGCAAAGTTAAGACTTTAGCTGAAAGAATGAAAATTAAAATCTATTCTTATAAGATTATTTACGAATTGCTTGAAGAGTTAGAGCGAGTTGTTAAAGGTATGAAAGAACCTAAATATGAAGAAGTTTATCTTGGGAAAGCAGAAGTTATTATGGTGTTCAAATTATCTAATGCTGGTATTGTTGCGGGATCTATGGTTAAAGACGGAAAGATTGTCCGCAATGAACATGCAAAAATTTATCGTAATGGTGAATTATTAACAACAACTGAAATTAAGTCAGTGAAAGTTGTTAAAGATGATGTTAAAGAAGTTGGAAAAGATAGAGAATGTGGTATTAAAACCAACTATGATGATATTGCTCTTGGTGATATTATCGAATGTTACACTCTTAAAAGGATTGATGATTAATGAAAAGTGTTAGAATCGAAAGAATTAATGCGGAAATCCAAAAAGCCATTTCTTATATTATTGATAATGAAGTTAGAGATCCGCAAATAGATGCTATAATTAGTGTAAGTAATGTTGAAACAACACCAGATTTATCATTTTGCAGAGTTTTCATAACATCCATTGGAACCACTCAGAGTGATGAGGTTTTGGCAAGAATTAAAGGTGCAGCCGGATTTATTCGAGGTCGTCTTAGCAAAATGATTAAACTAAGAATAACTCCAAGACTAGAGTTTTTAAAGGATGAGTCAGTTGAATATGCGTCAAATATTGAAAATATTTTAAAGAATATAACATATTCAACACAAGAAGAGGAAGATGAAGAATAAAGGCATAATTCCAGTAAACAAGCCAGAAGGTTGGACAAGTTTTGATGTGGTTAACAAACTCAAACACAAATTAAAACCACTCAAAGTTGGTCATTTAGGAACGCTTGATCCAATGGCAACGGGTGTTTTGCTCGTAACCATTGGTAAAGCAACAAAATTGTTCGATTTGATGCAAGAAAAGAAAAAAACTTATGTTGCAACCTTTGAGTTTGGTTATTTGACTGACACGCTTGATAAAACTGGTGAAATAATTGAAAGATGTGATAAAATTCCAACATTAGAAGCAATTAAATTAGTTTTGCCAGATTTTGTTGGAAAAATTAGTCAAATTCCACCTAAATATAGTGCTAAATCAATAAATGGCAAGCGTGCTTATGATTTAGCAAGAAGTGGTGTTGAATTTGAATTAAAACCGAAAATAGTGGAAATATATAACATTAATGTTATATCTTATGAGAATTCACTTCTAAAGGTTGAAATTTGTTGTGGAAGCGGAACATATATCCGTTCAATAGGACGAGATATTGCACAAAAACTTAACACAGTTGCCACCATGACAAGTTTAATTAGAACAAAAGTTGGTGATTTTGATTTAAATGGCACTATTGATATTCAGCATATTGAAGACATACAAAATGTAATTCTTCCAATTAAAGAAATTTTAAATTATGAAACCCTTAATTTAAAAAGTGATGAAAAGTTTAAAATCTTAAATGGGCAAACTTTGATTTTAAATAAAAGCAATGGAATTTATATACTAGAAGATAATAATGATATAGTTGCATTAATCGAATTAAAGGAAAAACGGGCAAAAATGTTAGTTTTTCTGGGTTAATGAGTTGGCATTTACTGAGAAATATGCTATTATATTAAACGAAAACAAAAGGAGATAAAAATTATGATGTTAGCAGGAGATATTAGAAAGGGAGTTATTTTCGATGATGGAACTTCAACAGACCCTAAAAAACCAAGTTTATATTTAGTTGTTGATTTCCAACACGTTAAACCAGGAAAAGGTGCAGCTTTTGTTAGAACTACTATTAAAAATGTTCTAACTGGCAAAGTTTTGGAAAGAACTTACAATCCAAGTGAAAAAATTAATGATATTCAAATTGAAAGAAAAGAAATGATGTATCTTTACCATGAAGGTGATTTATATTATTTCATGGATAATGAAACATATGATCAAATTCCATTCAATTATGATAGCGTTAAAGAAGCTTTGAACTTTGTTGTTGAAAACACAAATTGTCAAGTTCAATTCTATAATGGAACACCAATTAACGTTGAACCACCAATGTTTGTTGAATTAACAATCGCAAAGGCTGAACCAGGTGTTAGAGGTGACACAGTTAAAACTGGTGGTAAACCAGCAACTTTAGAAACAGGTTATGTTATTCAAGTTCCTTTATTTGTTAATGAAGGTGAAAGAGTTCGTGTTGACACTAGAACTGGTGAATACATGGAAAGAGTTTAATTAAAAATTATAACTTAAATTAGCGAAAAACCAATACTATTGTGGTATTGGTTTTTTTTGTGCATTTTTTGAACTTTCTTTCAATAATTTTAAATATGTTAAAACAATATTTGAATAAGGAAATTTATAACTTAATAATTAAAAATTTTAGTTTTAATGACATAACTGAAATCAGAATGCGTGTCAACGAAAGAATAATTATCGTTATAAAAAACAAGAAATATTTTTTGAAAGATGACAATAATGATTTTGTTATTATTAATAAATTAGTTATTGATGATTTTATTAAAAAAATTAGTGAAAATTCACTTTATGCTTTTAACGATAGTTTAATAAACGGATATATAACTTTAAAAAAAGGAATCCGTGTTGGAATTTGTGGTACGGTTGTAACGAACGAAGATAAAGTGGTAACAATTAAAGACTTTCAATCCGTGAATATTAGAATTCCACACACAATACGGAATTGTAGCGCACCGGCTTATGATTTTCTTGTTGCTGACGACGTCAAAAACACATTAGTAATCTCTGCACCTGGTTGCGGAAAAACAACTTTTATTAGAGATTTTATTTATCAATTATATTCAAGAAATAATTCAAAAAATGTTTTAGTTGCAGATGAAAGAAATGAAATTTGTTCATGTATTGATGGCGAAATTAATTCATTTTTAGGCGGGTTTTGCGATGTTTACACTAACTGCACAAAAGAATTTGCTTTTAAAAATGGAATAAGATCTATGAGTCCCGATGTTATAGTTACAGACGAAATTGATTTAGATAAAGATTTAAACTTTATTATTCAAGCAATAAATTGTGGAGTTAATATTGTTGCAACAATTCATGCGAAAGATATAAACCAACTCAAACTAAAAAAGGGTTTTGAATCTGTTTTAGATAATAAACTCTTTTCTAGGTATGTCATTTTAAACAATGATAATGGTCCGGGAACAATAACAAAGATTTACGATGAAAAATTAAATTGTATTTATATCAAAACATAAGGTGAAATATGAAATGGGTTTTAATTATTGTTTTAATATGCGTTATTATGCTAATTGCACATGGAGTAAGTGAACAAATCAAAGAAAGATTTGATTTCTACTCAAATTTAAAAAATTTTTTAAATGAATTTAAACTCAACTTGTCTTTTAAACAAGAAAAAATTGCTGAGTTTTTGAATGATAGAAAAACTAAAAAACAATTTAATATTTTCATTGAAGAATATAAGAAATATCTTAAAAATAACGAAATCAATTTAAGTGATTTAAAAATTTTAAGCGATGAAGAAAAATTAGAATTGGAAGATATTATAAAAAATATTGGCAGTATGGATGTTAAAAATGAATTATCTCAATTAGAAAATTATATATTAAAAATTGATAGCAAATTAAAACAAGCTGAGCAGGACAAACTTAAACTTTGCCCAATGATATTAAAGTTATCATTGTTGTTTGCTATTGGCATTGCAATAATTCTAATTTAAGGAGGAAAAATGGAAATTATTTTCAAACTTGCAGGAATTGGCCTGATTACCTCAATTGTTAATCAAATATTAAAATATTGCGGAAAAGAAGAAATTGCTCATGTCACAACTCTTGCTGGTTTAGTTGTAAGTTTATTGATGGTTATTGGCCTTGTGCAAGATTTATTTAACACAATAAAAAATTTATTTATTTTTTAAAGCGTATGACAGAATTATTAAAGATTTTAGCAGTTGCCTTGGTTACAGTGTTTGCTCATATGTTAATAAAGCAAACAAAACCTGAAATTGCAATCATAATATCAATTGTTGGAAGTGTAATAATCATCATGATGGCAGTAAATGTTCTTAGTTCTGTCATATCATCTTTTTATCGAATCTTTCAACAAACAGGTGTTGATTCCGCCTTAATAACACCGCTTATTAAAATTGTTGCTATTGGATACATCGCAGAATTTGGTGCTAACATTTGTGTTGATGCAGGAGCGGGCAGCGTTGCAGATAAAATTCTGTTTTCAGCTAAGTTAATTATTTTAGTTATTTCAATGCCAATTATTTCAACAGTTATTGATTTGGTGGTGACTCTATTATGAATAAACTAAAACATTTTAAAACACAAAAGAGCAATAAAACTTTAATAATATTGATAGTGTTATTGATTTCACTATATTCAATAGTTTCGCCACTTCATACTTTTTGTGCAACAGATAAGCTTTATAATATTAGCGATGATTTAAATGGAACTATTGTTGAAGAATTAAAGGAAATTGATTTTTCTGGATTCAATGATGTTATAGATGAATTTAATTCAAAACAAACAAACATTTTTTCAATTGATAGCATTAAAGGTAAAGTTTATTCAATAATTTCAGGTGATAATGCAGTTGATTATAATAATTTTTTTGCAAGTTTATTTTCTAATCTTGTTGAGTTAGTTATTAAATATTTGCCAATGTTGTCTATTATAATTGCTATAGGCGTAATAAGTAATCTACTTAACGGAATTAAGAGTAAGTTCAATGAAAAATCAACAGGAAATTTAATAAACTTAGTATGTTTTTTATCTGTTGCAATTTTGGTTATAAGTATGGTTTCTAATCTAATTTCATCAAGTGGTAGAGCAGTTAACAGCATGGTTAAACAAATGAACATTCTATTTCCAATTCTTTTGACTCTCATGATAGGACTAGGAGCAACAGCATCAGCCGGAGCATATAAACCAATCGTTGCAATTATTTCAACATATATTGCCGATTTCTTTAAATTTTTTATAGTTCCACTTTTTATGTTTAGTTTTATTTTTGGAATTATTTCTAATCTAAATGATGATGTTAAGTTGGATAAATTTTCTGGTTTTATTTCTAGTTTATTTAAATGGAGTGTTGGCTTAATTTTCACATTGTTTTTTGCAATATTTTCCCTTCAGGGTATTGCTGTTGGTAGTTTTGATAGTTTAAGCATTAGAACAACTAAATATACAATCAAAAGTTATGTTCCGGTTATGGGGGGATATCTATCAGATGGAATGGATTTAATTGTATCGAGCACGCTTTTAATTAAAAATTCAGTGGGATTAGTTGGTGTTTTAATGATAATCACAACAATTCTTTCACCACTCTTAGAAATAGTTGTGTTTAGTTTAATGCTGAAACTCATATCAGCAGTTTTACAACCTCTTGGTAATAGCAAAACTTCAAACTTTTTATCTGCAACTGCCAAATCAATAACAATGTTAAGCAGTGCAATAATCGCAATCGGATTTATGTATTTAATTTCAATAGGTTTGGTTATGACAACCTCAAATGTGGTGATATAATGACAGGTTATATTTTAAGTATTTTAGGAATTGTGGTTGCTGGAATGTTTATTGACATCATTATTCCAAGCGGAACAATAAGTAAATATATTAAGGGTATATATTCAATTTTTGTTGTTGCGATTATAATTAGCCCTGTTGTTAAATTTCTTAATAAAAATCATGATTTTACTATCAAATATCATCAATATGAAATCAACATAAATTTGCTAGATTATATTCACTCATCACGTGCAACATCACTTGAAAATAATCTTGAAAAAGTTCTTGCTAATGAAGGTTTAACCAATATTGACATTATTCTTAATTTTTCAACTGAAAACAATGAACTAAAATATAATTCGTGCAATGTTAATTTGAAAAACTTGGTCATTTCGGCGGACAAGCAGCATATAAATAAATATGAATTCATTAAAACTGTTATTAAACAAAATACAAACTTAACAGATGAGGAGATTATATTTGATGAGTGAAAAAAAATCTAGCAAATGGTTCAGTAAACTAAAAAATGTGAAGCACATTGAAATTTACATTATAATAATTTTCTTTGTGATTATTATGCTAATTTATTTATCTAACGGAAAAACAAAAGAAACTTCGAAAACAGTTTCAACTGAAAATATGTCTGTTACAGCTTACATTGAAAACATAGAAAAAAACCTTGAGGAAAGTTTATCAAGCATTGCAGGAATAAGTGATGTTAAAGTTATGATAACTCTTGATCTGGATGGGTTGGAAGTGGTTGATTCAAAGATTAATTTAACATCCTTTCCTGAAATTAAAGGCGTTTTAGTAACAGCAAAAGGGGTTAACAACACCACAAACAAGATGAAAGTGTTGCATGCAGTGGAGTCTGTGGTAGACATTAAAAGTGGAAACATTCAAATATTATCAAGTGAATAGGAGGATTTTATGAAAACATTAACTAAAAAGAAAAAGATTGTAATTTTATCATGTATGGTGGCTTTATTGTTGGTTACAGGATTTGTGAACGTTGCTCTTAATAGTTCATTAGCAACAAAAGTTACAGAAACTAACGCAAGCACAACAACCGCAAATTTTTACACAACTTACAGAAATGAACGTGAAGCAACAAGAACACAAGAAATTCAGTTTTATGATTCAATTATAGCAAGTGCTAGTGCTAGCGAAGAAGCAAAAGAAGAGGCGGAAGAAAACAAAATTGCTTTAATTGCTCAAATGGAAAAAGAGTTGGTTACAGAAGGAATTATTCGCGGTAAGGGTTTTAGCGACGCTATCGTAACAAGTTCAGCAAACAATGTTAACGTTTTTGTAAAATCTCAAGAATTAACTTCTGTTGAAGTTGCACAAATTACTTCAATCGTAACTGAACAATTAAATGTTGAAATTGATAAAATTATTATTATTCCTTCCGAATAAAACATGAAAATATGTTTTATTGTTGCTTAATAATATTTAAATTTATTTATAATAAATAATTGCAAAACCCTAAAAGTTGTGATATAATAATGATGTAACAATTAAAAGAGGGAATAATTATGGCGCAAATTAAAAAATTAAATGGCGATAATAACACATACATGAATAAAAATATGATTTTATCAATCGTAACTCTTGCAACAAAAGAAATTAAGGGTGTTATTGATGTTTATCAATCTAGGAAACTCACATTTAAACGCTTATTTGATAAAAACATCGGTAAAGGTGTTAGAATTAGAAACACTCAAGATGGCATTGTGATTGACATTTATGTTATTGTTTCAACAGATTGTGAAGTTAATGACATAGTTTATAGAATTCAACAAAATGTTAAAAATAGTGTCACATCATTGGTGGCAATAAAAATTAAAGCAATCAATGTTCATATTAAGGATGCAGAAAAAACTTCTCTCTAATTAGAGAGAATTTTTGTCTTTAAAACTAATAGGAGAAATTATGAAAAGATCTAGTGCAAGAGAATTAGCATTTAAAACAATTTATTCCAAATTCTTTAATCCTGAAGTTAAAAATGATTTTGATGAGGCAGAAGCAGAGGGTTTGGAGTTCACAACAAAGATTTTAAAATCTTTTGCTGAAAACTATAATGAAATTAATGAAATCATTTCAAGTAATCTAAAAGGTTACACTATTGAACGCCTTTATAAAATTGACCTTGCAATTATAACACTTGCTGTAATCGAACTTAACTTCTTGAAGGAAAACCCAAAAGAAGTGGTTATTAATGAGGCGGTTGAACTTGCAAAAAAATACTCAACAGATAAAAGTCCAAGATTTATTAATGGTGTTCTTGCAGATATAGTTAAATAATGAAAGTTTTCTCGGTTAAAGAACTTAATAGAATTATCAAAGATTTAATAGACAACGAAGTAATTTTAGAAGATATAGTTGTGTCAGGTGAGTTGTCTAGTTTTTCTATAACAAGAAACATTGCATATTTTACACTAAAAGATAGTGATAACTTGCTTAATTGTGTTCAGTTTAACTGCAAGAATGAATTTGAAATTGGTGATTTAGTCGAATGTAGAGGTAATGTTAAATATTATCCCAAAGGCGGTAAATTAACATTTAATGCGCTAACCATTGAACACTGTGGGCAAGGTGAACTATATCAAAAGTTCTTAGAACTAAAAAATAAACTTAGTGAAGAGGGTTTGTTTAAAGAAGAAAATAAAATATCAATTCCACGATTTGTTAATTCTATTGGTGTTGTAACAAGTGCAACTGGGGCTGTGTTGCAAGACATTAAAAATGTTACAAGCAGAAGGAACCCTAATTTAGATATTTACGTTTACGACGCTCAAGTTCAAGGCAAATATGCTGTTCAAGATGTAATTCAAGGCATAACCTACTTTGACAATATGACAGATGTTGATGTTATTATCGTTGCTCGTGGTGGCGGGGGCATTGAAGATTTAATGCCATTTAACGACGAAGAACTTGCAAGAGTTGCTTTTATTTGTAATAAACCATTAGTTAGCGCGGTTGGGCATGAAACAGATTTCTCAATCTTAGATTTTGTTGCAGACCTTAGAGCCCCAACCCCAAGTGCTGCTGCTGAACTCGTTACTTTTGATCAAATTGAACTTAAACGATATATTAAAGAGTTGTTTAACAATGTTCAATTTATAGTTCAGGATCGTCATGAAGATATGCTAACGAAAGTTAATTTAACTATTAATGATGTTGAAAGTAGCATTTCATCGCTTGTTAATGACAATATTTTATATTTAAACGATATGTTAAACACTTATGATAATAAGATAAATAAAACAATTGAAGTTACTACATACAGAGTTGGTTTATCGTTAAACACACTAGATAAGTTAAATCCTGTGAAACTTTTGCAATCAGGATATTCTTATGTTACAAAAAACAATAGCGTTATTGATGAAAATATTGAAATTGATGATGAAATTGAAATTAGAACTTATGAAACAAAGTTAAGGGCAAAGGTAATAAACAAGGAGAAAATATGTTAGAAGAAAATATTAAACGATTGGAAGAAATTTCAAAATTACTTGAACAAGGCACAAGTCTTGATGAAAGTTTGAAATTATATGAAGAAGGTT